>NZ_DBLZAX010000010.1:0-146344 GCF_057607445.1 Xylanibacter sp.
GGCGGGGTTCCACCTCTTCCCATTCCGAACAGAGAAGTTAAGCCCGCCTGCGCCGATGGTACTGCAATGCAATGCGGGAGAGTAGGAGGCCGCCTTTTTTTCAGAGTTGAGTCCCTGACGTCATGATGATGTCAGGGACTCTTTTTTTTTGATTCCCACTGAGGATGAGATTAATGAGACTTATGGGACTAATAAGACTAATGTGACTTATTTTAAAGAGACATATGGTGACATCCCCAATGACTTGCCGTACACTTTAGACATTCTACCACATAAATGCACATACGTTTGAAAAGCTGAACAAAGAAACATTAAGCGTTTTCGGGTAGTGTTTCACCGACTATGTCTGAATCAAGTTGACTTAACCCCGAATCGGGTATTAGAATTCAGTCGGATTCTTGCTTTATATTGAGCGGATTTTTGTTTGATTTTTCGCAGGCATAGCAGGCTATGTCAAGAAAAAGCTGGTAAGAAGGTACCAATAGAAAACAAAAAGGCGGCTGAAAGCATGAAAGCACAAAATAGATAAAACTATGTGCGATTTAATGACAGATTGGGGTTAAACGCAGTTGATGAAACACTACTGCTTGACAACCCTCAAGTAGAAGGGAACCAGGCGAATGTTCATTTTCCTCCAATGGTTTCGCTCTCTCTGTCTGTCCAGAACCTTCAAAGAAGAATTTTAAACAGGCTCTTAAATATCGGAATTATTTTATAAGGGTGCTTGCCAAAATCACTTTTCATCCGATGTGTTGTAATTAGCATGAGGATATGTCAAACCTCTACCGGAACTAATGTTACAGTCTTACCTTGAGGATGATTGCTTTCTCCTTCTGGTTCAGCTTGATTCCATATATTTGTTTCAAGAAAGTAGAGATTCTTTGCCATGTACTCCTTAAGATAATAGTCGCCTGTTTGTTTTACTCTGTTGTTCCAGTTCGCTTCTTCATTAAGTATCAATGGCAAATCATGCTGCAATCTATAACGTACTTCTACTGAGTGAAGCATGATTCCGTTTTCATCTGTGACATATGCTGCAAATGTAGGGTCAACCCAAACCCATTTATTCAGCGATTTACTCCAGGCAATGCAGATGACATGGCAATCGCTGTCCGTCTCCCATCCTTTTCTGGATACATGTTATATATTTTGCAGGAATCCCCACAGCAAGCAATGCCTCTGTCAAGCATATAGCAAGAGCCCTGCAGTTGTAACCACAACTGTTTCTACGAGCAGATTCGTATGTATTTTCCAAATTTCTTGCTCCGGGAGCCAAACCGTTGCTTCCGTCATGTTCGATGTTGTCATGAACCCAATAAAGGAGATTCTTCATTCTGCTGATGTCATCCCCATTACCGGCTATTTTGTCAAGATTGAACTTCTTGCGTGTCATTTTCAACATTCTGTCTGAAGGCTCTGCGTATCTGAAAGCCATATCAAAGGATGGTTCTGAGTTGTATTTTGGGGATTCTTTCAAAATATCAAGTTTAGTCTTGACCTCATCCCCCAGACTCCATGCGTAATTCATAGCTGCTTTCAATGTGTCTGCTTCCTTGCTATTCAAAGCTTTTAGTACGGGATAGAGTATTCTGGCTGACTGATATTCATTGCTTCTCATCCAGTCAGAGTTCTTTGCTGTCAGAATCTGTGCCTGCCACTGCGCAGTCTTTTCCAAATCTTTTATCAGGCGAGGATTTGATTTCAGATAATCGATATCTGCTGTTGATGCTATCTTGTCGTTATATACTTTCAGAAAATCCCCATGACAGATGTATTTCGTTAAATTCGGACATTTGGAGTCTTTCAATAAATCCAAATCGAAATAGACCACAGTGCTTTCAAATATCACACTGTCCAATTTCGGACAGTTATGAGCAAATCCCTGGCCTCCTGTACTCGACACAGGACCTCGGAATATGATTTTCCTCAAGTTTGGGCAATTTGTAACTAATGCGCAGTCGAAATGACCGATAGCTCCCTCAAACACTATCTCCTCAATAGTGTTATTATCCATAAATAGACCTCACGGGATATAATCTATATTGCCGAATGTTACTTTTTTCAGATTGGTAAATCCAATATTTCCTAATCTTCCGATTGTCATTATGTCGGGAATATGAATTTCTTCGACATGAGAGTCGTAAACTAGGCTATCCAGAAACATTCGTATTCCATCTCTCACAGGGCCGTCGAAATGGTCAGGAGCATGAAGAACGATATTCTGGGAAAAAGACGGAATTACTATTGTAATTGCAGCAATTAATCAAATAAAAAATCTATGCATAATAAATATATATTCTGAATGATAAAATTAATAAAAATTCCAACACAGCGGTCACATTACCAAATAAATTGGAAAGTGTACGGACGCTAAACAAAAACATTCTCCTAGCAAGACTCTCGCCGCAAGAACCTTCAATACAAGACGATTCTGTTTCATGTAATCTCTTTCAATAATATAATGTGAGTTCGACGAATTGTAAATGCGTGTAAGTTTGGTGATAAGCGAAAATCGTTGTAACTTTATGGTGCTGAACAACAAAGTATTACAAACAATAATCGCCATGATCACCGGGAGCAAAGTTATAGATTTATTTTGTATGGCAGACGATTTAGCTTCGCTGATTTTCAATTCTGCAAATTTTTGATGCTATGATGGCAAAATATACGCTTAAACCAACCGCAAAGCGCAAATTTAATTATTTGTTGGTGGCAAAGATATAATAAAGACAAAAGTGGGGTTAGTCATACTGCCATAAATTGTCTGGCAGTATGACTAACCCCACTTTTGTCTTTTAATTATGTTTCTTAGAATTGCTCCAAGATCTCTATTCTTTTCTTTGTATCCGGGTGTGTGCTGAATAATGAATTAAAGAAATTCATCATGCCCGGTGCGAAGTGTTGCGGATGAATAATGAACAGCTGCGCGATATCGTCACGCTTGACGTTATTCAATCCAGGATCGCCAGATATCTTTCTCAGAGCAGAAGCAAGCGCCAAAGGATTGCCACAAAGCTCAGCACCTCCGGCGTCGGCCATATATTCACGTTTACGCGATATTGCAAAACGCGTAAGCAATGTGAAGAAGTAAGCAACTGCACAGCATAAAGCTCCGATTATGAATACCGCAATCATAGACAGTCCGTTGCCGCGGTTGTCCTCGTCATCACTGCTGCGGCTGCTTAGTCCGCCAAACCAGAATGCGTTATACATCATCTGGATGACGAGGCTCATTATGGTTGATACGATGCCGACAAAGATGATGCTTGTTATCAGCAGTCTTGTGTCGTGATTACGGATGTGCGTCAGCTCATGAGCTATCACACCTGCAAGTTCGTCATCGTTGAGCCTGTCGATTATTCCTGTTGTCAGCGTAACCGTGTAGCTCTTTTTATCTATACCGCTTGCAAAAGCGTTCAGCTGCGGGTCGTCTACGATGTTAATCTTTGGCATATCCATGTTGCATGTCATGCAAAGATTTTCAACGATATTGTAGATTTTGGGATTTTCCTTACGTGTAAGCGGTCTTGCTCCTGTAGCGGCACGTACCATTGCCGTATTTGCAAAATACGCTATTGTAAACCATATTCCTACGCCCACGATGACCCATGGTATGGTGTTCATGAAGTAATAGTTTACTGTTGCGGCGTCAAGCTGGTGTACAATGTTGCCGTATTGGTCGTAGTATCCGTTTCCGAAATAGTTTACCAGTGCGAGGAATACCCATACCATGCCCAGGATTATTACGGGAAACAAGATCAGCAACATTATTGTCAATCTGTTGTTGCGCATAATCTGGGTGTGCATTCCGACATATCTCATATATGCTTGCGATTTATGTTAGAATTTAATTTCAGGTGCCTTGTCGTATGTTGCGCGCTCTTCCTGTGGAACCTCGAACATAGGTTCTTTTTTAAATCCGAACATTTTGGCAAAGATGTTTGACGGGAATGTCTCAACGGCGTTGTTGAGCTCTCTTGTTGCCGAATTGAAGAATCTGCGTACTGCGGCAAGTTTGTTCTCAAGGTCAGCAATTTCGTTCTGCAGCTGCATGAAGTTCTGGTTAGCCTTCAGGTCAGGATAAGCTTCGAGTGACACCTTCAAGCCGGCAAGCGCACTTGTCAGGGCATTTTCAGCATTGATCTTGTCGTTTATTGTTGTGGCGCCCATTGCTGCCGTGCGTGCTTCTGTAACTCTCTGCAGCACTTCGCGCTCGTGTGTGGCATATCCTTTCACCGTGGCTACAAGCTGCGGCACGAGGTCGTGGCGCTGTTTAAGCTGTACGTCGATATTTGCGAAGGCATTTTCGCGGTTGTTTCTAAGTTTTACAAGATTGTTGTACAGGCTTACACACCAAATTGCAAGCAGTACGACGATAACTAAAATAATAATTCCTGTTGTCATAATTTTTTAATGATAAATGGTTTCATAAGTTTGTTTACAAATATAATACCATTTTATGAATATCTGAGGTTTCTTTAAGTCTTTTTGTTTATTATTCTTATTTAATATGAAGGTTGTAGCCAATAAGGACACGTGCCGGTTTAGTTTCGTCATGAAATAAAAAAACTCTGCATGACAGGATCTATCCTATGACATGCAGAGCGTTATGTTAAGTTTTAATGTTTATTTCAGCAGATTCATTACTTTGTTGAAGTATCGCTGAGTGCCTTTTATGCTGTATCTGAGTCCGCCGTTCCACGACCTTATGGCCTGCTCTATGCTGTTTTGCGGATTGTGGACCGACTGAAACAAAATGAACATCTCTTTCGATTTTGCCACGTTAAAGCGGTCAGACAGCTTAAATCTTTTCTTGCTTTTTCTTCTTTTCAGGATGTTGTTGCACTCTCTTACCAGAATCGGAGTTATCTGCATTGCTCCGCATGAGTTGCCGCTTACGGCTTTGGGGTTTCCTTCGCTTTCGACTTGAATAATGGCGTCCATCACCGGATTCCAGTCGAATTGAGGGCTTTGAGTTTCGTTGTTTTCTGCAAAAGCATATAAATTTGCTGTAAATACAAATAATAATACTAATACTTTTCTTAATATTCTCTCCATATTTTACGGTTTATGGCATCTGGACATATAAAAAAACAGGGATGTCCGCGGCAAGCGGTTCGTATGAGAAAAATTATTGAACCGAGTCTGGATGCCAGTTATATACTAACGCGAATGGCGGCTTTCAAAACAAAAGAAGATACGCCATTCAATCTTTTTACCGCTGCAAAGGTATGAAAAAAAATGCGATTATCCAAACTTTGTTCCGTTTTTTAAACATTTTGCATTGAAATAAGCATTTTATATCATGTTGAAAATCAACTAATTGCTTTAAAAATATGTAAAATATTTTCGGCTGCCGTCTTGCGCCCGAATTTAGGCGAAACATAATGTTAATGCACGTTTCACGGCATTTGTTGTTAGAAAGACGGCCCATTTTTATATCTTAAATCATGTTGCGTGCTAAAGTGTTATAGACTATAACTATGCTAAGATTGTTGCAGGAGTGAATAAGGGGCAATGTCGCTTTGCCATGCAGGTAAATTATTGTCATAGTTTTGCCTTGTGCCAGTTTCCGCTATTTTTTCATGATATAAGGTAAGGATTGCAGGCATCAGAATTAAACCTCAAAAAACTGAAAGGAAAATATACTATTATCCTTATAGGAAAGCCGGAACAATAGCTTGAAATATGCGGACTGTAAGCAAAGTTGCGCTTGTTGGTTTCAAATCATTAACCTATTGTTTACGGTCCGTAAGTGGCCCACTTTTAATGCAAAAGTGGCCGAGTTTTTTGTCGCAAACAAATGGTTTTTTATGCCCAGTCCGATGTTCCGTGCATTTCAGCGCAGGCATTGTTAGAAAAACATTGTTTATCCCAATCTGCCGGTATTAATAAGTTTGCTGTGTGATTCTTCCTGTTGGCTGATGACGTAGTGTATCTTGAGCAGTGTTTTCTGAAGGCCGACAATGAAATTTCTTGTCTGCAAGCGTTTGGCTTTCAGAATATTAAAATAATACAAACCGCTCATTATTCGGCTGCCAATGACCTGCCGGGGTTAAAAAACTACGTTTTTCGTTTGTCTTTTCATTCTCCTTTCACTATTTTTGACTACCTTTGCATTGACGATTGTTGAAACATGCCATATTGGCAGGCTTAATTGTATGTCGGCATGCGTCATGCCGGGCATGTGTGAGAGGCACGGCCTGTTTCGTGCATGTTGTTTTTTTGAATGATTAACGGATAATTTCTTTATAAAATTATGTATTACGTTTCTAAGCGAATGGAGATTGCTGGCTGTCATCGCCTTACTCTTTCTTATGACAGCAAATGCTGTAATCTGCACGGACACAATTGGATTGTTACGGTTTATTGCAAGTCGCGTGAGCTTAACGCTGAGGGTATGGTTGTTGACTTTAAGCATATAAAGGATAAAATTCACGGATATCTAGATCATGGCAACTTCAACGAACTGCTGCCGTTCAATCCTACGGCCGAAAACATTGCAGCCTGGATATGCAGTCAGGTTGAGCACTGCTATCGGGTGGATATAGAAGAAAGCGAGAACAACAAGGTGTCATACGTTAAAGACGAAGACTGACGTTTATGAGGGTAAACGAAATTTTTTATTCGCTTCAGGGCGAAGGCTACTTTACCGGAACACCAGCCGTCTTCGTACGTTTTTCAGGCTGCAATCTCAGTTGCAGCTTTTGTGACACGGAGCATACGTCGTTTACGGAAATGTCTGAGGAAGACATCGTCCATGAGGTGTGTGCCTATCCGGCTGCGCATGTGGTTATCACCGGCGGCGAGCCGACAATGCAGCTTACAGCTTCGCTTGTTGACAGGCTGCACGCTGTCGGAAAGTATGTGCAGATAGAGACAAACGGCACTTATCGTCTCCCCGAAGGCTGCCGTGTCGACTGGATTACGTGTTCGCCTAAATATCGTCCTGTCGTCCTGACGCATATTGACGAACTGAAAGTGGTGTTTCAGACGCCGGAGCAGGATATGTCGCAATATGACGGCATGGAGGCTCAGGTGTATAGCCTGCAGCCATGCGACGTGAATGACGACAGACGGAATGCCGTGATATTAAAAGATGCCGTGGAATATTGTCTTTCGCATCCCAAGTGGCGTCTTTCGCTTCAGACCCATAAAATAATTAATGTGAGATAACGGCCTTCAGCCTTTACGGCGACATGGCTCGCCTGTGTCTGAATAACGTGGCACGACAGTTATGCCGTCTGTGGCAATTCATAAGAAATCAATGAGGCAATTAGGCATAGCCTCATTGATCACCACCGTTGAAGTGAAGTATTTTCAGCAGCTGCTTTTCGTGCTGCAGTTCCTTCAAGCCCTTGTCGGGCGATATGAGCATCATACTCCTTATCACGTCGTTTTGTCCGCACGTGTAGTTATAATAGTCAATAAGTTCTCCGGTGAGCTTTTCTTTCAGGATAACTTCTGTTCTTAGTTTTTCAAACTCCTCCAGTGGTATTTCGTCTCCCTGGCGTACAAAGATAATACGCCTTGCGATAGGATTGCGGTTGTAGTCGTGCGTGAGATAAATGCCCTTAATCACTTCTGGATATTCAATGATAGGCAGTTGCAGATAAATAACCTTCAGTGCGAGCTGCAGCCTCTTTTGCTCGTTGAACATCAGATAGCCAATCTGGAACGGCGAGAACAGGCCTACTCCTACATAATAGTCGCCGGCCATATTCTGGCAGTAAACCTTCGGCAGGGTGTCGCCGTCGGCAATGGATGATATCATGTAGGGCTCAACCTTCAGTCCGTCGGCATACGACGAAGCGCTGTACGACTGGTACAGGCCTGTGTATATGCCTGCGTTGGGAAGATACTTTATTGATTCTTTTTCAATATCGTCAAGAAACGGACGGCTGTTGCTCTTTCCGCTTATCAGCCGTGGCTCTATATGGCACACCTTGTCGTACAGTTCGTCAAGGCATCCCAGCAGCTTTCTCTTAGACACATTGTTCACCTGCTGCAAGGCGTTGTTAAGCGCGTAGTCGCTTTCGTTGCCGCCGGATATGCTGTTGATGTAGGCGGGCAGTACAGACGAATATAAAGAAGACAGAACGCTCGAGGTTATGTTCGTCTCCTCCGAAATGTCCTTCATCTTCACTCCTGCGTCACGCAGTTTCTTCAGTTGCTCATACAGTGATACCAGTTTATCCATATCCTTTATTTTTGGCGCGAATGTACCAAAACGATATTACAAAAACATTACCATTCTGATTCATTATCATGATATGAAAATTACATAATGAATACACGTTTTTTTGGCGTTATAATATATGATTAATTGATTTTTTCATATTGCAGACCGATATACTTTTGCTGCCGTAATTAAAAAAATGAACAAACAAAATCATCAATATAATTATGGAAAAAGCAACAAAGAACAAAAGAATGTCGGAACTCCTGCTTATACTTTGGGCCGGAGGTGCAGCCTTGCTGTCTTACTCGCTTGTATATGCCTTGCGCAAGCCGTATACGGCAGCCTCTTTCGAGGGATTGACCCTGTTTGGAACAGATTATAAGGTAGCTGTTACAACCATTCAGATACTTGGGTATGTAATAGCAAAATTCTTCGGTATAAAACTTATCTCTGAGCTGAAACGCGAAAACCGCTTCCGCTTTTTTGTAACATCGGCAATAATGGCCGAGGTGGCTTTGATAGGCTTCGGCGTGCTCAGCGCTCCTTACAATGCCGCAGCAATGTTTTTCAACGGCCTTTCGCTCGGATGCATGTGGGGCGTTATCTTTAGTTTCATTGAGGGCCGAAAGGTTACGGATATGCTGGCGAGCCTTTTGGGCGTAAGCATGGTGTTCAGTTCCGGAATAGCCAAGAGCTTCGGACTCTTTGCCATGAACGAACTTAATATAGACCAGTTCTGGATGCCGGCAGTCATTGGCGGCGTGGCCCTGCCCCTGCTTGTGCTTATGGGCTATCTGCTTAAGCGTCTGCCCAGCCCTACACAGGAAGATATCGAGTTGCGCAATGAGCGCGTTGTCTTAGACTCTGAAGGCCGCAAGCGTCTGTTCCTGAGTTTCGCGCCAATACTCACGCTGCTGTTTATCGGCAACTTCATGCTCCTTGTCCTGCGCGACATTAAGGAAGATTTCCTTGTGCTTATTCTCGACATGAGCAATCAGTCGTCATGGCTGTTCGCACAGGTCGACACTATAGTTACATTGGCCATACTTGCCCTGTTCTCGGCCTTTGTGTTCTTCCGCAGCAACATCAAGACGCTTATGTGCCTCATGGGCATTGTCATACTGAGCTGTATCACCATGGCATACGTGTCGTTCAACTACAAAGCCCTCGACCTGCAGCCTGTTGTGTGGCTGTTCATAGAGAGCCTGTGCCTTTATATAGCCTATCTTACGTTCCAGACAATATTCTTCGACCGTTTCATAGCCTGTTTCAGGATAAAAGGCAACGTTGGATTCTTCATCGCGATAATCGACTTTATCGGATACATGGGAACGGTAACACTGCTTTCAACCAAGGAGTTCCTCAATTTCGACATGGAATGGTTCGACATGTTCAACCACATGGCATTCTTCGTCGGTGCAGTATGCACAGTCTTGTTCACAATAGTAGCCACGCTTATCTACAAGCGCTATTCGCTTAACAACAGAAACAAGACAAAAAACTCTAAGATGGATTTGTTTATAAACCCTCAATATAATACAATTTAAAATGAACTACGACATCATAATCATAGGAGGCGGTCTGCTCGGAACAGCCACTGCCTATCAGTTGGCAAAACGCAAAGCCGGTAAGATATTGCTTTTAGACGGTAACGAGATTGCATCTCAGGCCTCTTCGCGCGCGGCCTGCCTGCTGACACGTGCGCGGACAAAACCGGCGCTGATGGAACTGGTGCAGGAAACCTACGACTGCATAGACGAGATAGAACAGCTTCTTGGAGAGTCGCTCGAGCTGCAGCAGTGCGGAAGCGTTACGATTGCTTCGTCAGAAGCCTCGCTGAAGGGTGTGGAAGCCTTGGAGAGTGCAGCCAACGACTTTGGCATTCCGAATGAACGGATATCACAGAAACGTGTGAAAGAACTGTTGCCATGGATCAACGAAGCAGCCGCTGACGTAGCCGTATATATGCCCACAGACGCCTTTATCGACTCTGCACTGCTGTGCTCTGGATATGCCAGGGCTGCAAAGGCGCTGGGTGTGGAACTGAGAACTAACTGCAAGGTGAGGTCGATACAGACCGAAGGCGGAAGGATAAGCGGCGTTGAACTGCCTGACGGTGAGATGATAAGTGCTCCCGTTGTTGTCAATGCTGCCGGCTCATGGGCCAATCTGCTTATGCGTCCGCTCGGTGTAGGACTGCCGTTTACGCCCGTAAGGAGCCACTTCTGGATTACCGGCATCGACAAGCAGCGCTTCCCGGTAAACCATCCGTTCTCTGTCATTCCTGACGCAAGAGCCTTCACGCGATCGGATGTAGGAGCCTTGATAATAGGTCTGCGCGAAAGCCAGTGCCAGTCGTTCGACCCTTCTACGATGACAGACCAGCTTCAGGACTTCGACTTCAACAAGGCTGCCAAGTGGGAGGTGCTTGACGAATGTGCACCGCTCCTGAAGCGTTTCTTGCCGGATATAGAAGACCTCGGCATAGCCCACTACATGGCCGGTCCGTCTTGCTATGTGCCCGACGCAATGTTTATCATCGGTCCGGTGAGCAAATACGAAGGTCTGTTTACCGTTACGGGCTGCTGTGGCGGTGGCGTGGCTGCCGGTGGAGGTATGGGACGGTTGGCTGCCGAACTTATTACAGGCGAGAAACCATTTGTCTCACCCGGTCTTTTCGCACCGGAGCGTTTTGGTGAAGTTGATCCGTTCTCAGCCGAATTTCAGAAGAGATGTGCCGATGCCCGTTCAAACAAAAAGGGCGGATAGGCCTGTGCTGCAAATGAAGATATAGAAAACACGAACATAAATATAAAAATGTAGAAAATGAAACGATATATAGTTTTTCTGAAACAAGTACCCTTATCCACAAAGGTTGAAATAGATCCGGTGACAAAGACCCTGAAGCGCTCGTCGGCTCTTACGCGCACCAACCCTGACGACCTGCATGCGTTGCAGACTGCCGTTAACCTTAAGAAAAAGACCGGGGCAGAGATTGTGGCTGTAAGCATGGGACCGGAGATGGCTGTAGAGGTGTTGCGCGAGGCACTGCAATACGGAGCCGACAAGGCTGTGCTGCTTTCGTCGCGTGCTTTTGCCGGAAGCGACACGTTGTGCACGAGCAAGTCGCTCGCAGCTGCCGCACGTAAGATTGGCGACTACGACCTGCTGTTCTTCGGCAAGATGGCTGTAGACGGCGACACAGCACAGGTTGGACCTGAAGTGGCTGGCCAGCTTGACATTCCGCAGATAACACAGCTGACAGCCATAACGGCCATATCTGACACTTCGGTAAGTGTTACAAGAAACGCCGGCTGCAAGCTTCAGCATCTTGAGGTGAAGATGCCGTGCGCCATCATGGTGAGCCGTGAAAACTGCGAACTTGAGAACGTAACGCTTCGTGCATGGCAGAAGGCACGCCAGCAGCCCATTACAAGATGGAACGAGCACGACCTGGGTCTTTCTTCTGACGAGATCGGACTGTGTGCGTCGCCAACACAGGTAGTGGCAACAGAGGTTCCTCAGCACGACAAGGTGGTAGAATGGATTGAGGACGGACATGCCGTGATGGACATTATAGAGAATAATGTGCTTTGTCAAACAAAATAACAGATAATAAGAATTATGAGTTTCGCATTAAATTTAGATAAAGATCTTTGCATAGGTTGTGGCATCTGTTCTGATAACTGTGCTTTCGGGGCTATAACCATGAGTGATTTTCCCGAGATAAACGAAGACAGCTGCCGTCTGTGCGGAAGTTGTGTACAGGCATGTGCCGCCGGGGCATTAAAGATAAACAAGGAGCAGCCTAAAGACAGCGCTGCCGACAACAGTAAAGGTATATGGGTGTGGGCTGAAGTTGAAAACGGACAGCTGGCGCCCGTGAGCATTGAGCTGCTGGGCAAGGCTGTAGAGCTGTCTGAAAACTTGGCGCAGCCGGTTGAGGCAGTGCTCATAGGCGACGGCGTGAGCGGGCTGGCAGACGACCTTATTGCGTATGGCGCCGACTGTGTGCATGTGGTTGACTCGCCGTTGATGGCCGACTTTATCGACGAAAACTACACCAAAGTCTTTGAACGCCTGATACGGCAGAATCGCCCGGCTATACTCCTTATGGGGGCAACCCTGCTCGGACGCGGCCTTTCGGCACGCCTTGCCTCGGTGCTTCACACAGGACTTACTGCCGACTGCACTGAACTTGAGATTGACAAAGAGACCAAATTGCTGCGACAGATACGTCCTGCTTTCGGCGGCAACCTTATGGCAACGATAATAAATCCTGCGCATCGCCCGCAGATGGCTTCGGTGCGTCCCGGCATCATGCGTCCGGCCGTGAAAGACGACAGCCGCAGAGGCCGCGTCGTGAGATACGACTGCGACGAGAGCATGAACGATGCGCGCGTAAGGCTTATTGAGACATTGAGCAGCGAAGTGAAGCATTCGTCGCTGAGCAACAGCAAGATTATCGTGGCGATAGGGCGCGGAGTGAAGACGCGTAAATGTGCCGACGAAATCAGCGCATGGGCAAAGAGCATAGGTGCGTCTGTTGCCGGATCGAGGGCTGCCGTTGAGATGGGGCTTGTGGATGCATCGGTTCAGGTAGGGCAGACCGGTCATACTGTTGCCCCCGACCTTTATGTGGCAATAGGAATCAGCGGACAGATACAGCATACGGCAGGTATTGTCGGGGCTAAAAAGATAATGGCGATAAACACCGACAGGCAGGCTCCGATATTCAGCGTGGCCGATTACGGATGGAACATCTCTGCCGAGGAAGCGCTGGCAAGGCTTGTCGACATAACATCTGTAAAGGCATGAGCAAGAAGATATTAGCATGTATCGTCATGCTGGCGGCATCCTTCAGTGTGGCACTTGCCGGCGATTCGCTCAAGATAAAGTTCCGTTCGCGTGCATTGTTGGATGCCACGGTTACCGATTATGGCAAGGAAGACGTGCAGGGCTATTACCGTCTTGAAGATTTTCGCGTAGGCTTTAAGGCAAACTATGGTCAATTCGAGCTGAAGGCCGACATCGGTTTCGGCGGCGGAAAGGTGGCGATAAAAGACCTGCTGTTCAACTATCACATGAAAAACTGCGTGGTGGCTGTGGGCAACGCCTATGAACCTTTCTCGATGGATATGCTCATAAGCACCGTAGACATGCGCTTCAACCAGTCGGCAACTTCGGTTCTGGCGTTCACCAACAGCCGTAAGCTCGGCGCAACGATACACTATTATCTGCCGTCGCTCTATCTGGCTACGGGCGTTTATACGCACAACGACATCAACAAGATTGGCAGCAGCCAGGTAAACGCCTTCGTGTCAACCAGCCGTGCCGTGTGGCGCAGGCAGAAGGGCGACTATCTCATACATGCAGGAGGCGCCTTCTCGTTCCGCACACGGCCGGTAAACACCGAGGGGGACCCTGAAACTGAAGTTAGCAGTGCAGGCGTGACGTCGATGCTTCCCAATGCTCTGCTAAACGCAAAGGTAGACCATCTTGGCACGGAGGTGAAGGGGCTGCTCGAAGCTTTATACATGTCGCCCAAGTTTATGATTCAGAGCGAATATTTTGTCGACCGCTATAACCGTACTCAGGGCGAAGCCTATATGCCTCACGGCGGATATATTCAGGCCGGATATCTTATAAAGGGGCGCGGATTTGAGTATGATCCGGTGTACAGCATACCGGGACGCCCTAAGACAGAAAAGGCTATTGAGCTTACTGCGAGGTTGAACTACACTGACATGAACGACCCGAAGGCCGGCATATCTGGAGGCAAGGAGACCGACCTGTCTGTAGGGGCCAACTTCTATCTTAACAAGTATCTGGCCGTGAAGGCCAACTGCAGCTATGTCTTTGTGGGCGACAACTGCAACGAGTTTTATCAGAAAGACCTGCTGCTGGGTCAGATACGAATACAATACGTATTCTGACGACCCCTTTCTTTAGCCGAAAAATGTTTCAGTCTCTATGCTTTCCTGTCGGGAAGCATAGATTTTTATTTGTCTTCAATCGTCATTGTCATTTGGCATAACATCCGTTTTTATATAGAGCTTGCCGTCGCCTGCCTTCCGTATATATAGCGGAAATGTCGAAATAAGGCAAATGACAGGCCGGCAATGGAAAGCAGAATGGCGAAAGAATGCATCAGTCTGCTTGTATAATAAAGCCGGATGCGGTATGCTGAAGGCCATTCGTAATGACGCATGGCTGTCAGTATGTCTCAGCGAACTGTCCCGATAATGTACCGGTCTTCTATGGATTTTCCGGCAAAAAGTCTTTTTCCGAACAGTCTGACAGACGCGGATATAGCGACAAATATTGTGGTGCACGCCCTGAAACAGGGCATAGGAAAGTTTAGAAAAACAAAAAACGGATAAATACTTTGTTAAGTATATTATCCGTTGTAGTTGCGGAGGCAGGACTCGAACATGCGACCTCCAGGTTATGAGCCTGGCGAGCTACCAACTGCTCCACTCCGCGATGTTAATTTTTAATTCGCTTGCGCCTCATTTCTGATTTGCGTTTGCAAAGGTACTGCTTTTTTTTGAATCTGCAAAATTTTAGGGAAAAATTTTAATGGAAAATTAAAAAATGGCTATAAAAACGGCTGTTTTTGTTGTCCGGCCCCATACTTTACATGGCTTTAGCCTGCATTTGTGAGGTTAGCCGTGCGTAAGCATTTTGCCTTAATGCCGAGCATTATGACATTTTGTTTATGTACGGATTTTATGGTGAAATAGAAAAAATGTTGTCGTTAATCCCGTCGCTTGGTAAAGCATATTTACAAAAGAGAGCCAAGTGGCAGGTTTTTAAGTGGTAAACCTATGGGTTTTTACTCAAAAACGGCACGTTTGGCAATGCAAAACAATGCTGTTTTTGAGCGCAAATCATGTCGTTTTATGCCATTTTAGAACAAAAAATGATGCACATTATCTGGTCAGGCGGCATAATGCCTTATACGACAGACTGTTGCAATTGCACACGTATTTTGCCCATATTTTCGTCCAAATGATTTTAATTTTCAAATATTCAAGTTTCAGAGCGTCGGCGAAATTCAATTTGACATGTAAATGCCGAATATTAAGTCAAAGTGGCAAACTGATAAATTACAGGTCGATACCTGCTTCTTTTTCCTTTTGTGCAAAGAAATTGCCGGTTAGAATATTTTTTATTCATGAAATTTTTGTCTTTTTGTTTTTTTTCTTAATTTTGCACAAAACTCGAACGACTAACTTTTTAATGATAATTATTATGAAAAATTAAGTGGAAAGAAAATCAGACTTTTAGCTGCCGCTGTTTTAGTGGTGGGAGGTACGTTTATTCCTCAAACTGCATTTGCGTATAAGTATTACGTGCATTGCGATGATGGAGATGTTATGATGTTTGAATTTGAAGATAAGGAGACGGCGAAGTTGTACTTTTCAATCCTTGGTAGTGGTGGCTTATTTGGTGAGCATGCTTATCTTACATCAAGGCCAAATGGCGGTTTTTTAACTGGCTTTTAATTTATGCGGCATTATTTATTTTTAGATGTAATATTAAGGCAATATTTAAATTCAAGCATTCATTTGTCATGTAGGTGTTATGTTAAATGATTAAGAGGACACTGAAAAGGTTCTCATTTTGCGATTTCTTTGCTTGCGTTATTAGTACCCCTTATACGACACGATTGCAAATATCGCAATCTCAGAAACTCAAAAATGCTTTTAAGGACTTTTTCGGTGCCCTCCCGATTAAGTGGCGTTTTTTTTGTTCTATGAAAAAAATATATTTAACAATATTAATATTGTTCGTTTTGAGTTCATCTGTATTTTCTCAAGGTGAACTATTATTGGGTATAGGTGGTAAGTATAAAAAAATAAAAAAGGATATATATGATACGGCATTGGTTAGCGCATATTATAAGCTCGCCTATCTAAAAGATTCAACAAGAACTTCAAGTTACACGAAAGGACTTACCGTGTTGTTCTTTTCAGATAAGTATGTAAGATTTGGTGATTATTACAGATTATTGGCTGATTCTGTCAATGACATGTGTGCTGAAGATAAAAAAAAAGCTCGTGATGAGAGCTTAAATGTTGAACATTCTAATTATATATCAAAAACGGCATTTTATACAGCTACTATGACGGACCTGGAAAATAGGCAGACAACAGTCCAGATAGATTTTCTTTTAAAGTATGAATACACAATGCCTACTCCTGATCTGCGCTGGATCCTCGAGAGCGGCGACACACTGATAAACGGAGTGGCGTGTAAGAAGGCAACCTGCAATTATGCCGGCAGACATTATATCGCATGGTATGATGAAAACTTTCCTGTCCCATACGGACCATACATTTTCTATGGACTTCCAGGGCTGATAATGAAAATATATGATGATAAGCGGAACTGGATTTTTGAAAATGTCGGTATCGAGAAAGCTGAAAGTCTACGTGAAATGTATTTGTATAAGCGCAAGGATATAATAAAGACATCAAGAGAACACGCTCTTGCCGCATATAAAAATCAACTTGAAAACATGCTCCGTGCGGCAATAGAGTCAGGTAGGGTTAAGATTATAAAGAAAGGTCCTCGGTTTGATGAAAAGTTGAAGAAACGTCCGAGCAACATGATTGAACAGGAATGGTGATGTGTCTTGTCAGAATATTGTTGGCCTTTGTGTTGACGGCATGCCCTCTTGCGGGTTTTGCGCAGACTGGCGGTGACGTATATGTCGAAGGGCGTGTGAGCAACTCGGAAGGCAAGGCGTTGCTTAATGTAACGTGCAAGCTGCTTGACAAAAGAGACTCACTTCTTGCTTATTCGTTTACCGATAAAAACGGAGAATACAGAATAAAACGCTGTGCAGGAGCCGCAAGCATAATGTTCTCGCGTGTGGGGTATAAGTCTGAAACAGTAAGGCTGAAGAATGGCAGCTCCGGATATGACGCCACTCTGTATGACCGCGACCTGCAACTGAACAACGTAACCGTTACGGCCGACGCGATAACACGCAAGAAGGATACGCTGATGTATAATGTTGACGCATTCCGCCAAAAAGGCGACGTCTATATAGAAGATGTGTTGAAACGCATGCCCGGCATTGATGTAGATGAGAGCGGACGCATAACCTATCAGGGCAAGGCTATAAACAAACTTAACATAGAGGGACTGGACCTGATGGGCAACCGATACAACCAGGCTACGCGCAACATGCCGGCTGAGGCTGTGGCTCAGGTGCAGGTAATGGAGAACAACCAGCCCATAAAGGCCCGGCAGGGCAAGGTGAACAACGACAGAGCCACGCTTAATCTTAAGCTGAAGAAAAACTACAGGGTGAAGCCCTTCGGCGAGGTGTCGGGCTCGATAGGGTTCGATCCCACATTATGGGACAACCGTGCCACGGCCATAAGTATAGCCGGAAACAACCAGCTGCTTGCCGACGGAGCCATGAACAACTGCGGTATCGGGCTTGGGCAGCTTGCCGTTGACATGAACACGCTTGAAGACGCTTATACATACGAGCCTGAGCCAAAGTCTTTTCTGTATTCGCCGACATACCATGTTCCGCCAATGTCGCAGCGCTATTATCTCGACAACAAGTCTTCTTTTGCCGGACTCAACTTTCTCCATGCGTTCACCAAGTCGTCGGTGTTGCGTGTCAATGCCCTTTATTATGCAGACACAACGGTTGGTGAAGACAGTGTGTTTAGCCGTTACGTGGCAGACGACACTGTGAGCATATTTGAGAACAACAGGATAACCGACAGCCGGAATACGGCAAAAATGAGCCTTGCTTATGAACTTAACACAAAAAAGGTGTATCTGTCTGACCGTCTTACCGGAAGTATTACATGGCGTGACGCGGCAAACAACAATACGACAAACATCGGAAAGGTGGAAGAATTTATATATCAAAAGCCGCGCGGCCTTCAGAACATCCTCACCGCAGAGCTGAACACTCCGTCGCGCCTTTACAGCCTGTCATCGGTATTCCGGCTTTATGACAATGCGGAATCTCTTTCGGTGGTATTTGGCGGCGACGGCTCAGACAGCCGGATGTTGAAGCTGAAGAGTACATTCATGCGTAACCGTGTTGCAACTGTATTCGACTTGTTCGGCAACAGCCTGACATTGGGCTATATTATGGAACATAAGCACAACAATGTTGCCGGTACTCAGTCGGGACACAGCAGTGTAAGCGGATATTGGATTCATACGGCAGAACCTATGTATGAGATAAATTTTAGCGGAGGCTCGGCTGAAATATCCCTTCCTGTGGAGTACATATCATGCCGTTACAGCTGGCGTGACGGCCGCACCGCCAGGTTTATGTTTTCGCCTCATGCTGATGCCAGCCTGAAGATTGGCAATTTGCTCACAGCCGATGTTGCCGTGGCCTACAATCAGGCTGCCGACACGGATAATCCGCTGACAGATGGCGTGGTGGCAAACAATTACCGCACATATACAAAATATCCTGACAGCATCTCTGTTGAACGTACTTCGCTGGCTAATCTGCGGCTTTCATATTTCGACGCTTCTTCTATGTTTTCTTGTAATGTCTATGCAGGCTGGACGCATGTCAGGCGCGACTATTACATGAAGTATCTTTATGCCGGCGATTACACTTTCGCAACTCCCGAATGGCATGACAACAGCCGTTCTTCGTGGAGTCTGGTGGCATCGCTCAAGAAGATATATACGCGCGCCGGCCTATCGGTAGATGCTTCGTGCAGCTATTCATACAACAAGGCGTTGGCCTCGCAAAACGGAATAGAAGACTATCTGCGTTATAACGCAATGAATGCCTCGCTTACAACGGGATGGGATAAGCTCAGCTGGATTAATCTAAGTGTGACATGTGCCGGCAATGTCAGCTGGAAACGGCACGACTGTTTTTCGGAAAGCGGCGATTTGCTTAAAAATGTATACTATACAGTGCGTATGGATGTCTATCCAGTAAGCAATGTGCATGCGTATTCAGATTTTTCGCAAACCACGTTTGAAGTGTCGCATGGCCATTATTCTACAAACTGCTTTTGGAATGCCGGAGTAATATATGACGTTCTAAAGAGTCTAAGTCTGTCAGTTTCTGCCGTCAACCTTCTTGACCGGCGTGTATATGAGGAGGCTTTTTACACTGGAGTCAATTACCAATATTACCGCACACCGCTGCGCGGGCGTGAGATGATGGTGTCAGTCCGGCTGAAATTCTGACTGTTAAGCAAATATATTGTTTTTCATGTATAGATTTGGTGACAAGTATCAAAAGTACATTTATTTATAGTTTAGTTTAATGTTTCTTTAATCTTTTACGCGTTAAAATGTTTGTGGAGTCAAATAAAAATAATAATTTTGCACACGATAATCAGTATGTGCAAAAGTAAATTAGGAGAAACAACCAGATGTCCATATCTAAAACAAGGCAAAAGCTGGTAGACGTTGCCAGGCAACTGTTTGCCAAAAATGGCTTGGAAAATACGACGATGAACGATATAGCCAAGGCTTCGGGCAAGGGCAGGCGTACTCTTTATACCTATTTTAAAAGTAAAGAGGAGGTCTACTATGCCGTGATTGAGTCGGAGCTCGAACGGCTTTCGGACAAGATGGACGAGGTGGCCGCCAAGAAAATACGGCCTCAGGACAAGATTATTGAGCTGATTTACACACACCTTAACATGATTAAGGAAACCGTGATGCGCAACGGCAATCTGCGTGCTGCCTTCTTCAGAAATATATGGATGGTGGAGAAGGTGAGAAAGAACTTTGACGAAGACGAAATAGAACTTTTCAGAAAGGTGTATGCCGACGGCAAGCTCGACGGAGAGTTCGACATAGACAATGTTGAGCTGGTGGCCGACATCACGCACTATTGTATCAAGGGTCTTGAGGTGCCTTTTATCTGCGGCCGTCTTGGTCATGGCATGACGCCCGAGGCCAGCAAGCCGCTTGTGGCAAAGGTTGTGTATGGTGCGCTGGGCAAGCCGATGTCTAAGTAGGAGGCTTGTGCCTGATATAAAAAATATGTACTTAAAATTATCTACAACTTTATAAAATAAAAAAGAAAATGGGATTATTAACAGGTAAGACTGCGCTTATTACAGGTGCAGCGCGCGGTATCGGTAAGGCTATCGCGCTGAAGTTTGCTGAAGAGGGCGCTAACGTAGCCTTCACAGACCTTGTTATTGACGAGAACGGAAAAGCCACAGAGGCCGAGATAGCTGCTAAGGGCGTTAAGGCTAAGGGATATGCCAGCAATGCTGCTGACTTCGCTCAGACAGAAGAGGTTGTTAAGTTGGTGAAAGAGGATTTCGGCTCAATAGACATCCTCGTTAACAATGCCGGAATAACAAAGGACGGACTGATGTTGCGTATGACTGAGGCACAGTGGGATGCAGTTATCGCTGTCAACCTGAAGAGTGCGTTCAACTTCATACACGCTTGTGTTCCTGTAATGATGCGCCAGCGTAAGGGTTCTATCATCAACATGGCATCTGTAGTAGGTGTTCACGGTAATGCCGGCCAGGCTAACTATGCTGCTTCAAAGGCAGGTCTTATTGCTTTGGCAAAGAGCATCGCACAGGAGATGGGTCCTAAGGGCATCCGTGCCAATGCCATTGCTCCGGGCTTTATCGACACAGCCATGACTCAGGCTCTGTCTGACGAGGTTCGCAAGGAGTGGGCTGCAAAGATACCTCTGCGCCGCGGCGGTACAGTTGACGACATCGCAGCCTGCGCTACATTCTTGGCTTCAGATATGTCAAGCTACATCTCTGGCCAGGTTATCCAGGTTGACGGTGGTATGAACATGTAATAAATTATCAGTTTATACAGATTTGTGCAAAGAGAGAAGATTGCTATGAGAGTCTTCCCTCTTTGCTTTTGTTAAAACATTATCAGTCATATTATAAATACAGAATACAGACATGCAGGTTATATACGAGGACAATCACATCATCATAGTGAGCAAGCGCAGCGGTGAGATTGTGCAGGGCGACAAGACCGGCGACAGGACACTGGCCGATGATGTGAAGCAGTATGTTAAAGAAAAATATGCAAAGCCGGGAAATGTGTTTCTCGGTGTTGTCCACAGGCTCGACCGCCCCGTTTGGGGACTTGTCGTGTTTGCCAAGACGTCGAAGGCCCTTTCGCGTCTTAACGACATGTTCAGAACAGGCGACGTTCATAAGACATACTGGGCGATAACCCAAAACTGCCCTGCAGAGCCTGAAGCTGTATTGACCGACTGGATTAGCCGCAACGAAAAGCAGAACAAGAGTTATGCCTACGACCATGAGGTGCCCGGCTCAAAGAAAGCCATGCTGCACTACAAGGTGATAGGCCGTTCGGACAATTATACGCTCGTTGAGGTTAATCTGATGACCGGACGCCACCATCAGATACGTTGCCAGTTGGCAAACATCGGATGTCCGATAAAAGGCGACCTTAAGTATGGCGCAAGGCGCAGCAATCCCGACGGAAGCATATCGCTCCTGGCACGCAAGATAGAGTTTGTGCATCCTGTGTCGAAGGAGAAGATATACGCCGAGGCACCGCTTCCTGACGACAGGTTGTGGCGCGAAATGCGTATGCTGTAACATTATATTAGCCTCGTCAGGCATTTTTGTTGCCAAATAATTTCTTTTTTTCCGAAATATTTGCTTACTTTGCATGTATTACGGTTGGATACAATTTTTTACATGTGCTGATGAGGAAGACGTTGAAGTGGGCCGGTGTGATAGTGCTGACACCGGTTTTGCTGTTTATTACGCTTGCAGTGCTGCTTTACATCCCTGCTGTACAGAATTGGGCTGTAAAGCAGGTGGTTGCGTATGCCTCTGATAAAACCGGCATGGACATCACGGTAGACCGTGTGCGGCTTGAGTTTCCGCTTGACCTCGGCGTGCATGGCTTCCGCATGATTCAGCAGAACGACTCGCTGCCGCAGGTGAAAGACACTGTGGCTGACGTCAGGAAACTTGTTGTTGACATACAGCTTTGGCCGTTGTTGAAGAAGAAGGTGGAGATAGACGCCTTCGAGTTCAACGGACTTAAAGTGAATACGGCTGATTTTGTTCATGAAGCCCGCGTGAAGGGAAGCATAGACAGACTTTATCTGCGCAGCCACGGAATAGACTGGGGCAAGGAGACAATACTTGTCAATGAGGCCGAACTGAAAGATGCCTCTGTAAACGTGGAACTTAGCGACACGGTTCCGCCCGACACGTCGAAGAGCAAGAACTATTGGAAAATAACCGTAGAGAAGCTTGATATAGCCAATACGGGAGTTGTAGTCCACATGCCCGGCGACACGCTTCAGGTAGGAGCCTATCTGGGTAAGGCTGAGGCGCGCAACGGCTTCTTCGACCTTGGTACGAGCCTTTACAGGCTGAACAGCCTTAAGCTTGACGACAGTCGCGTAAGCTATGACAACAATTTCAAGGTGCGCACAAAGGGACTAGACTATAATCATATAAGTCTGTCAGACTTAAACATCAGCATTGATTCGTTCTATTATTGTGCGCCTAAGCTCGACATGATATTGCGTGCCTGCTCGTTTAAGGAGAAGAGCGGCATCACCGTCAATGACATCTCAGGTCCGTTTGCCATGGATTCTGTCAAGATTTCCTTGCCTTCTTTCAGCCTGAAGACTCCCGACTCTTATCTGAAGGCCAATCTTATAATGGACCTTAATGCGTTCAGCGACAAGAATCCGGGCAAGCTGCAGCTTAGGGCTGACGGTGAGTTTGGCAAGCAGGACATCATGCGCTTCATGGGCAGTATGCCCACAGCGTTTATACGGCGTTGGCCTAATCAGCCGCTTTCGGTCAAGGCAGTCATATCCGGCAACATGAAATATCTTAAGTTTGCCGGACTAAACCTGAAACTGCCTACGGCGTTCAATGTCAACGCACGTGGCTTTGCCGCAAACCTTAACGACGATAAGCGTCTGCGTGCAAATGTCACCCTTGACGCCAGAACATATAATCTGAGTTTTGTTAAGGCGCTGGCTGCGAGCAGTGGAGGCTCGTTTAATATACCTGCGGGAATTGTTCTCAAGGGCGACTTTAAGGCCAACGGCAAGCAATATGCGGCAGATTTCATAGCCCGTGAGGGCGGAGGCAGTGTTAAGGCAAAGGCCGACTTTAATGCAGCCACCTTGACTTATAAGGCTTCTGTTGCAGCCGATAATCTCCATCTGGGCCATTTCTTGCCAGGCAGCGGAATGGGCGATTTCACAGGCAGCATGAATGTTAAGGGCAACGGACTCGATTTCCTGTCGCATCGCACAGCTTTGCAGGCAAAGGCAGGCATAAGGAAGTTCAGCTATGGCAAGTATAATTTTGACGGAATTGATTTCGACGCTAATCTTAACAACGGCAAGGCGCATGCTTGCGTTAACAGTGCCAACCCGCTGATTAACGGTAATGTGAGGTTTGACGCATTTTTGAGCCGCAAGAAGATAATGTCCTCGCTTAAGGCTGACTTGAATCATGCCGACTGGTATGGACTTGGAATAGTGAAGTCGCCGTTCACGACATCTTTCAACTGTGAGATAGATGCGTATACAGATCTTAAGACATTGCTGGGCGTGAAGGGTAATCTGAGGAATCTGGTCATGACAGATTCGGCAAGGACCTACCGTCCGGATAACCTTGAGATTGACATGATCACGAGCAGCGACACAACTCACTTTGCCGCATATTGTGGTGACTTCCGTCTGAGGTTCAACGGCAGCGGCGGATATAAGAAAGTGCTTAAGCAGAGCGGATTCTTCATGGATGAACTGTCTGCCGAACTTAAAAATAAGAAAATAGACATATCCGTGCTGAGGTCTAAGCTGCCTTTGGCCGATCTTTATCTCACAACAGGAAAGAATAATCCTCTTAGCAGGTTTATAGCCAATGCCGGCTATGTGTTCCAGGATGCAAGCATAGACATAAAGTCGTCGCCGCATACTGGACTAAACGGCAGTGTTCAGCTTCTTGAACTTCAGAAAAACACTCTGGTGCTCGATACCGTGCGCTTTAATATCGTGTCAGACTCTACGCAATGCTCTTACAACGGACAGGTGCGCAACAACAGCGACAACAAGCAGTATGTGTTCAATGCCTTGTTCGATGGATATGTGTTTGAGAAAGGCTCGGGCGTAAACTTCAAGGTGTATGATGCAAAAGACAGCCTCGGACTCAAGATGGGCATTGAGGCTTCGATGGAGGAGAACGGCATAAAGATGCACATGCTTACTGACGATCCGATTCTCGGATATAAGAAGTTTGAGGTTAACGAGAACAACTATATCTTCATGGGAACCGACCGGCGCATCATGGCAGACTTGCGCCTGAAGGCCGACGACGGAACGGGTATATATGCATATACTAACGACGAAAACACCGATGCGCTTCAGGACCTGACGATAGGACTTAACAAGTTTGATCTGTCGAAGCTGCTTACGGTTGTTCCGTATATGCCTCGCATAACCGGAATAATGAACGGCGACTTCCACTTGATACAGACAAAGGACGAGCTTTCTGTGTCATCGTCAGTAACTGTAGACAAGATGACATACGAGCGGACACGCATGGGCAACATCGGACTTGAGTTTGTCTATATGCCTCAGTCGGACGGAACCCACAGCGTTGACGGAATGCTCATGTGTAACGATAATCAGGTGGCAGACATTAGCGGATCGTATAAGTCGGAAGGTGACGGACAACTGGATGTTACGATGAATATGTCTCGCCTGCCGATGCGTCTGCTCAATGGATTCATTCCTGATCGTATCATTCGTCTGAAAGGTTATGCCGACGGCTCTCTTGATGTGAAAGGCACGCTGTCGCATCCACGTGCCAATGGCGAGCTTACGTTGGATTCTTGTTATATGCGCAGTGCGCAGTATGGCATACGTATGCGTCTTAGCGAGGAGCCTATCCGTATCGTAGGAAGCAATCTGCTGTTCGAGAATTTCAAGATGTTTGCAAACAATGACAACCCGTTGATTCTCGACGGAAACATCGACTTCTCTGACGTTGCCAATATGTCTATGGATTTGCGCATGGCTGCCAAGAACTGTCAGATAATTGACGCCAAGGAAAACAGGCGCAGTGTGGCTTTCGGTAAGGCCTTTGTCGACTTTATCGGCACTATGCAGGGGCCGCTTAGCAATCTTAAACTATTAGGACGACTTGATGTGCTCGGTTCTACCGACATGTCTTACATCCTGCGTGATTCGCCTTTGTCTACCGACAACCAGATGGACGAACTTGTTAAGTTTACAAGCTTCAGTGACACTACAGAGGCCGTTGTAACACATCAGCCGCTGTCGGGCTTCAGCATGGATCTCACGATGAATATTGCCCAAGGATCACACGTCATGTGCTACCTTAACGCCGACCATTCTAACTATATCGACCTTATGGGCGGCGGAAGCCTGCGCATGAAGTACGGCTTGACAGGCGACATCGTGTTGACCGGAAAATATACTCTCGACAATGGCGAGATGAAATATTCGTTGCCTATTATTCCTCTTAAGACGTTTACCATTCAGGACGGAAGCAATATTGAGTTTACCGGCGACCCGATGAACCCGAAGCTAAACATAACGGCCACGGAGAGAACAAAGGCAAGTGTGTCTAACGGCGGGGAGCAAGGGCGTACGGTTGAGTTCGACTGCGGCGTGGTTATAACCAAGACCCTTTCGGACATGGGACTTGAGTTTACGCTCGATGCGCCGGAGGATATGTCGCTGCATAACGAGCTGATGGCAATGAGCGTGGAACAGCGCGGCCGACTTGCCGTTACGATGCTTACCACGGGCATGTATATAGCCGACGGAAACACCAGCGGATTCTCCATGAACAACGCGCTAAGTTCGTTCCTGCAGAGCGAGATTAACAATATTACGGGAAGTGCGTTGCGCACGCTCGACCTCAGTTTCGGTATGGACAATGCCACTGACGCCAGCGGAAACACCCACACTGACTATTCGTTCAAGTTTGCTAAGCGTTTCTGGAACAACAGAATGAAGATTGTAGTAGGCGGAAAAGTGTCAACGGGTGCCGACGTGGCTAATCAGAACGAGTCGTTCTTTGACAACGTGACGCTCGAATACCGCCTGAGCAACTCTTCAGACACTTACGTCAAGCTGTTCTATGACAACAATGCTTACGACTGGCTCGAAGGCACCACCCGCGAGTATGGCGTAGGTTTCATCTGGAGAAGAAGCCTGCAGCATTTTAAGGATATATTCAGTTTCAAGAAGAAGGACGCGATTATTCCATTGCGCTCTGATACAATACCTGACAAGAAATGAGACTATCGGTAAAGAATATAATATATGTGGCCAGAAGGTCGTTTCCGTCGTTGCGCGTTTTTGTGCTTCGTGTGTGCCTGTTGGCTGCCGTTTCGGTGTTGCTGTGGTCGTGCTCAACCACCAGCGGCATACCGAAGGGCGACCAGTTGTTCATCGGACTGACAAAGATCGACTATCAGGACTATGAGAAAAGCGACCATTATGAGACAACTCGTGAGGAGGTTGAGGCTTCGTTGGCTACAGCTCCCAACGGCGCCTTGTTCGGCAGTTCGTATTATCGCACGCCGTTTCCTTATGGCTTGTGGATATGGAACGCCTTTTCAGGCTCAAAGAACAAGATAGCACAATGGATGACCAAGACGTTTGGCAAGTCGCCCGTGCTCATGAGTCAGGTAAATCCTCAGCTCCGTGCCTCAGTGGCGCAGTCGGTGCTACGCAATCATGGCTATATGAACGGAACGGTAGAGTATGAGATCGTGGAACAGAAGAATCCAAAGAGGCGCAAGATAGGATACACCGTAAAGTTCGGACCGCTGCTCACGGTGGACACACTTCAGTATGTGGGCTTTCCGGAGATGGCCGACACGCTGTTAGAGAAGACAAAGGATGAGGCCAAAATAAAGAGCGGTTCGCCTTTTGACGCCTCTGCTCTTGACGCAGAGCGCAACCGTATAGCCACTTTGTTCCGCAACAACGGCTATTATTATTATCAGCCGAGTTTCGCCTCTTATCTTGCCGACACAACCATCACGCCCGGCAAGGCCAGTCTGCGCCTGCAGATGGCCGACAATCTGCCGGAACTTGCCAAGCACAAATGGTATATAGGAAAAATTAGAATAGACATCCGCAAACAGTTTATGGAGGTGCTGAAAGACTCGTTCAGCCATCGCTATTTCACGGTCAGGTTCAACGGCCGCAAGCCGCCGATACGTCCGCGAATAATCTTGAGCGACCTGAAACTGCGTCCGCGCAAGCTTTTCAGATACGACGACTATTTGGAATCTTCAAACAAACTTAGCGGATCGGGGCAGTTCAGTTCGGTTGAGTTTGCGTTTACGCCGCGTGACACTACAGCAACATGCGACACGCTCGACCTTAACCTGTCGTGTACGTTCGGCAAGCCCTATGACTTTTATATAGAAACCAACTACACCAACAAGATAAACGGCCGCACCGGTCCCGAGCTTGTTATCGGTTTCACAAAGCGCAACGCCTTCCGTGGCGGCGAGAAGCTCGACATAAACCTTCACGGCTCTTACGAATGGCAGAAGGGCGGCAACGTCAGCGGCTCGTCGACAGACATGAATTCATACGAGTATGGTGCAGACGCATCAATAGAGTTTCCGCGCCTTATTGTCCCGTTCCTTAAGCATCGCCGCTATTTCACTACGCCTACCACATACGCCAAGATCGGTATGAACGTGATGAAACGTCCTGATTATTTCAAGATGCACACCTTCTCTGCCGAATGGACCTATAAGTGGCAGCGTTCGGCTACGTGGCGCCATGAGTTCAGTCCGCTGACGCTGCAGTATCAGCGCCTTAACTACACCACGGCTAAATTCGACTCCATACTTCAGGAAAATCCGTATTTGCAGACATCTATGCAAAATACGTTTATCCCAAAGATGCGCTATATGCTCGCATACAGCAGCACTGTGAAACACCGCAACCCTGTTGTATGGCAGACCACCATCACGGAGTCTGGCAACATCTTGTCGCTTGCTTATATGGCTGCCGGAAACAAATGGGGCGAAGTGGGCAAGCAGCTGTTTAAGAATCCATACGCGCAGTTCCTCAAAATAGAAACCGACTTCAGCAAGATATGGCAGCTGGGGCAGAAGTCGCAGCTTGTGTGGCATATCAGTGCCGGAGTGATTTACACTTACGGCAACAGTCTGGCAGCGCCTTACAGCGAGCAGTTTTATGTGGGAGGAGCCAACAGCATAAGAGCCTTTGCGGTGAGAAGCATAGGTCCGGGAAGCTACACCACCAATGAGTCAAAACTGTCGTATCTCGACCAGACAGGCGACATAAAGCTGCAGCTTAACCTTGAGTATCGCTTTAATCTTTTCGGCAACCTTTACGGAGCAGCCTTTATAGATGCCGGCAATGTGTGGGCCCTGCGTGACGACGGATATCGCGAGGGCGCCAAGTTCCAGTTTAAGAACGCTTTGAAGGAAATGGCTCTCGGCACGGGAGTAGGTCTGCGCTACGACCTCGACTTCCTCGTGTTGCGTCTCGACTGGGGTGTAGGTCTTCACGTGCCGTTCGATACGGGCAAGAGCGGATTCTATAACATTCCCAAGTTCAGCGACGGTCAGGCCATTCATATCGCCGTCGGCTATCCTTTCTGATGCAGTTTTTTGCTAACGTTATTTGCCGGACACAGTGTTAATGGCTGATTCTGTTGTGTCCGGCTCTGCTTGATTCTCCTGTAGGAAAAGCACAAATCTGCCGATTCTGTAAGGCGTACGGCCCTGTGTTCCTGCGCTGCATCTTGGCGTTCTGCATGCCGAAGAGAAACAGCATTGATTTGCTGCGCCGGTTTGTCATAATGTTATGTATGACATGATTTTACTTTCTTTGTGATTTTTGTTGGCGCTCTCATACTGCGTTATTTTAAAATTAAAATCATTCGGACGAAAATATGGGCAAAATACGTGTGCAGTTGCAATGTCTTGTGATATAAGATGTTATGCTTATATCCAAAATAATGTGCATCAATTTTTGTTCCGAAACGACATGAAAAACCTGCATTTTTGCCTAAAACAGCCTCGTTCTGCGTCGCCAGATGTGCCGTTTTTGAGTAAAAACTCATAGGTTTACCATTAATTAACCTGCCGTTTGACTCTCTTTTGTAAATATGCTTTACCTATTGGTGCTTAAATCATGCTCCGCTTTTTCTATTTCAGGCTGAATTTGTGATAAAGTCAAAGTGACACAATGCGCTGTTATTTCCTGCGTCTGCTTACAAACAGATTTTGTGGAACACGGCATGATAAGTTACGCCTTGTTTGTTTGCCAATGTTTTTTATGTCGAAAACGCCACGAAAAACGCCGCCTTTCATAAAAAATGAGTATATTTGCATTCTGTTATTTATGAACAATATCCTGACATAACTGTTTAACACGCATTGCCGGGACATAAAGTTAAACCTTAAAATAAAATTACGTACAATATGAAACCTGCATTATTATTGCTGGCAGCCGGAATGGGAAGCCGTTACGGTGGTTTGAAACAGCTCGACGGACTGGGTCCTAACGGCGAGACAATCATGGACTATTCTATTTATGATGCCATAAAGGCCGGATTTGGCAAGATTGTTTTTATTATCCGAAAAGATTTTGAAGACGATTTCCGCGAGAAGATTCTTAGCAAGTACGAAGGCCATGTGCCTGTTGAGCTTTGCTTCCAGAGTCTCGACAGTCTGCCTGAAGGCTTCAGCTGTCCTGAAGGCCGTGTAAAGCCGTGGGGTACAAACCATGCCGTTCTTATGGCAAAAGACGTTATCAAGGAGCCGTTCTGCGTGATCAACTGCGACGACTTCTACAACCGCGATGCATTCATGGTTATAGGCAAGTTCCTGTCTGAACTTCCTGAGGGCAGCCGCGGCAATTATGCCATGGTAGGTTTCCGCGTTGGCAACACTCTGTCTGACAACGGAACCGTGGCACGTGGCATCTGCTCAAAGGATGATGCCGGCAATCTGACCACTGTGGTTGAGCGCACTGAGATTATGCGCGTAAACGGTCCTGTATGCTACAAGGACGAGCAGGGCGAATGGGTGGCAGTTGAGGACAACACACCGGTGTCAATGAATATGTGGGGATTCACACCCGATTATTTCGAGCACAGCGAGGCTTATTTCAAGGAGTTCCTTTCTGATCCGAAAAACATGGAGAACCTCAAGGCCGAGTTCTTTATTCCGCTTATGGTGAATAAGCTGATTAACGACAAGACAGCCACAGTGAAGGTGCTTGACACAACCAGCAAGTGGTTTGGCGTAACTTATTCTGCCGACCGTCAGGCTGTTGTAGACAAGATTCAGAGTCTTGTTGACGAAGGCGTTTATCCCAACAAACTTTTTTAAAACTGAATATTGCCACAAACAGCGGCGTTTAGCCGCTTTTCAATATGTTGCAGTGCAGGGCTCACGTTGTTATGCCCGTGCCTGAAACACATTCCTATTTTGATAAATAATGGACATTAACTTGCTTACAGCTGCGGAGACCGAAAGCCTCCGCAGCCTTATCCTCAGTTCAGACAATATTATTCTTTGCTGCCACCGCAGTCCCGACGGCGATGCTCTTGGCTCGCTGCTCGGCATGGCAGAGTTTTTGCGTCAGCAGGGCAAGGTGCCCGTGGCTGTCGTTCCCGATGCCTATCCCGACTTCTTGCAGTGGCTGCCGGGCACGGAGCGCATCATAAGATACGACAAGCATAAAAGCTTTGTAGACGGACTTTTGGCTTCGGCCGATCTTGTGTTCTGTCTCGACTTCAACACCTTCTCACGTACAGACGACATGGCAGACACGCTGGCTGCCTCGCCTGCAAAGAAGGTTCTTGTTGACCATCACCTTAATCCCGACATCGACACAGAGTTGTGTGTGTCGCATCCTGAGGCATGCAGCACATGCGAACTGGTTTTCCGCCTGATATGGCAGCTCGGCAGTTTCGACATGATGACGCGCAAGTGTGCCGTTCCGCTGTATTGCGGCATGATGACCGACACGGGCGGATTCACATACAACTCAACACGCCCCGAGATTTTCTTCATTATAAGCCAGCTGCTTACCAAGGGCATCGATAAAGACAAAATCTACCGCAACGTTTACAACAACTACAGCGAGTGGCGCATGAGGCTCATCGGCTATGTGCTTAACGAGAAAATGGTGGTTATGCAGGAGGAGCGTGCAGCCTATTTCGTACTGACGCGCGACGACCTTAAGCGCTTTCATTACATCAAGGGCGACGCCGAAGGACTGGTTAACATGCCCCTGCAGATAAAAGGCCTGAGGCTGAGCATATCGCTCAGGCAGGACACCGAGAAGGATAATCTTGTGTGGGTGAGCACACGCTCTGTTGATAACTTCCCGTGCAACAAGCTTGCAGAACAGTATTTCAACGGCGGCGGCCATCTCAACGCTGCAGGCGGACGCCTTGAATGCTCGGTTGAAGAGGCAGAGGCGCTGGTAAGGAAGGCCGTAACCGAATTCAAGTTCTGACATACGGCTTTTTTATCTGTCAAAAGGCAATATCCGCGTTAATTTGCCGAATATCAGTTAAAGTAGCATAATTATAAATTGCGATGTGGCGTAATTAGTGTATTTTTTGTAATTTTGCCAGTCGTACTTACATATTATAAAAAATAGAATGAGAAATTTAGCTTTGGCTTTCATAGCCTTTATCGCAGCCGTAACGGTTATAAGCTGTGATGATACAGAGACTTATGCAGAGCAGAAAGATAAGGAGCGTGCTGCAATTAGTAGATTTATTGCCGATTCGGCCATAACTGTCATAACTGAGTCGCAGTTTAAGGAGCAGGGATACAAGACCGATGTGAGCAAGAATGAGTTTGTGCTGATGCAGAATTCAGGAGTTTACATGCAGATTGTCAGAGAGGGATGCGGTGAGAAGATAAAGGAAGGCGAGACCACAACCGTGCTTTGCCGCTTCACCGAATATAACATTCTAACCGACTCTTTGCAGCTGACCAACGACATCCTCAGTTTTTCTTCTATTGTTGACAAAATGACCGTAACAAACAGCAGCGGATCGTTTACAGCGTCGTTTATCGACGGACAGAGCGTCATGGCCATGTTCTATGGCACAACGTCAGTTCCGTCTGGCTGGCTTGTTCCGTTGACTTATATAAAGGTTGGACGTCCTGAAAATGCAGGAGACGAGATTGCCAAGGTTAATCTTATCGTTCCGCACACACAGGGACATGCCTATGCTTCTTCGGGCGTTTATCCTTGCTATTACACGATAACTTACGAAAGGGGAAGATAAATAATGACACTTATTAAATCAATTTCAGGCATTCGCGGCACCATCGGCGGACATACGGGCGACACGCTCAATCCGCTTGACATCGTAAAGTTCGTAACCGCTTATGCCACATATATCCGCCGCAGCGGCAAGTCGTCAAGCGGCAAGATCGTAGTAGGACGCGATGCCCGTATATCAGGCGAAATGGTCAGAAGCGTTGTTTGCGGCACGTTGATGGGCGTTGGCTATGATGTCATCGACATCGGTCTTGCCACAACGCCTACAACAGAACTTGCTGTGCGCATGTCGGGTGCCGACGGCGGTATAATCATTACGGCAAGCCATAACCCGCGTCAGTGGAATGCCCTTAAGTTGCTCAACTGCGAGGGCGAGTTTCTCGACAAGGCTGCCGGCAACGAAGTGCTTGACATTGCAGAAAAGGAAGACTTTGAGTATGCCGATGTAGACACTCTCGGCCATTATATAAAAGACGATTCGTTCAACTGCCGCCACATCGACTCTGTGCTGGCTCTCAGCCTTGTAGATGTTGAGGCTGTAAAGAAGGCACATTTCCGTGTATGTGTTGATGCTATTAATAGCGTGGGAGGCATCATCCTGCCCGAACTGCTTGAGGCATTGGGCGTTGATTACGAAATACTTAATGGCGAACCTACTGGCGATTTTGCCCATAATCCGGAACCGTTGGAGAAGAATCTCGGCGGTATAATGGAGCGTATGCGCAGCGGCGAGTTCAGTCTTGGTATTGTTGTCGATCCTGATGTAGACCGTCTTGCGTTTATCTGTGAGGACGGACGTATGTTCGGCGAGGAATATACGCTTGTCAGCGTTGCCGACTATGTGCTCAGCCATACACCGGGCAACACGGTAAGCAACCTCAGCAGTACACGTGCCCTGCGCGATGTAACCGAGAAACACGGCGGCTGCTACACTGCATCTGCTGTAGGCGAGGTAAACGTTACAACCAAGATGAAAGAGGTTGGTGCCGTTATCGGCGGCGAAGGCAACGGCGGAGTTATTTATCCCGAGAGCCATTATGGCCGTGACGCACTTGTAGGCATTGCCCTTTTCCTGTCGTCTTTGGCTCATAAGGGTTGCAAGGTAAGCGAGCTTCGCGCAACATTCCCTGATTATTATATAGCCAAAAACCGCATAGACCTTACTCCTTCAACCGATGTTGACGCGATACTCGAGAAGGTTAAGCAGATGTACAGCAACGAGCAGGTAAACGATGTTGACGGCGTTAAGATTGATTTCCCCGACAAGTGGGTACATCTGCGCAAGTCTAACACTGAACCGATTATCCGTGTCTATAGCGAGGCTTCATCAATGGAGGAGGCTGACGCACTGGGCAAGAAGATAATGCAGGTGGTTTACGATATGCAGAAATAATATAGAATTGATTATAATCTTTGTTATGCATCCGGGGCTGTGGCTCCGGATGTATTTTTATAAGCTAAAATATCTGAGGCTGATCTTACTTCTATACAAAAAAATAACGGACAACAGCGTTAGATGTATCTTTCCGGCTGTTGTCCGTCTGCATTTTATGAATGTTAGAAAGTAAGTGTAAAATCAGATACCCATAAGCGGCAGAATTGACGGCGTAAGCAGTGAGGTCAGGATGCCGTTGATCGTAAGTCCAAGACTTGCGTAGGCTCCGTGCACCTTGCTCACGTCCATTGATGTTGCCGTACCCATGGCGTGTGCCGCCGTTCCCATAGACAGACCTTGTGCCACAGGGCTGTTTACGCGTGCAAATCCCATTGTCTTATAGCCAGCCACCGCACACAGCAGACCTACGCACACCACTACGGCTGCCGTAAGCGACGGTATGCCGCCGATGCTCTTCGTAACTTCCATTGCGATAGGTGTGGTTACAGATTTTGGTGCGAGCGACATTATCACCGGCTTCGATGCACCGAGCGCTTTAGCTATAAGCACTACCGATATGATGCCTGCCAGACAGCCTGCAAGCTCTGACATGAGTATCGGCAGAAACTGTTTCTTTATCGTTTCAAGCTGCTGATACAGCGGTACGCCAAGCGCCACGACGGCAGGCTGAAGCCAGAATTCTATCATGTGTCCGCTCGTGTTGTATGTTTCGTATTTTACGCCTGATATCTTCAGAAAGGCTATCAGCACGCAGATGCTCACCAGAATGGGGTGCATTATTGTCCAATGAGTCCATTTGCGGAGCAGCTTTCCGAAGAAATAGCTGCCGAACGTGAGGGCTATAAGAAAAAATTCGTTTGACAGATAGCTCATTGGTCGCCTCCTTTCCTGTTTACGGCTTTTCCATAAATCTGATGAACCCATCCCGTTACGGCCAGTACAATTACCGTGGATATGGCCGTTGAGATTACTATCGGCCAGAATTCAGCCTTAATAATGTCGAAATAGAGCATAATGGCAACGCCGGGCGGAACAAAGAAAAAACCGATGTTTGCTACAAGAAAGTCTGATATGGTCTTTACCCATTCCAGACGTATTATCTTCAGCTTCAGCAGAAGAGTAAGAATTAGCATGCCCAGTATGCTCGACGGCAAAGGTATGCCCGTGAGCCATATTATCAGCTCACCCAATGCGAGACAGCCAAACAATATGGCCAATTGTCTAATCATCATAACCTTTAAAACAAATAATCTTTTTACCTAACGGGGTGCAAAGGTATATCGTTTTTAACTGATATACAAATTTGTTAACACTTTTGTTCCTTCATTTTTTTATGCTGCTTACAATTTGTCGTATATTTGCTTGATCTGATTGCATGTTTTGATTTAATCTCTGTTTCCATATTTGCAGTATCAGTTATGGTCATTTCTTGTTGATTTGTTTGTTTGCTTATGCTGCAGTGGATGAGTTCCGCTGTGCGGGGAGGCTGTTGTGGCTGCTGACTTATTAGAACTTTAGCGTGTTTTTGATATAGATAAAATTTGCAATCGCTTTTCTGATGTTGTATTTTTGCGGCAAGGATAACAAATAATTTCTTATATCATGAATAATACATTTAAAGTAAGTTTGTTCAAGAACTTCCTTAACAGGGAGACTATTGCTAATTGTGAGTTGGACGAATTGGTGGTTATGATCAGGCAGGGACGCTATGCCGATGCTTTGTCAGACTATCGCTGTTATAGTCCGTTGCTGTCTTCCGGCAAGCTAGTCTCATATTCCCGGCGCGATGTAATGACAGCTGACAACCGCATTCCGCGCCTTTGTTTCTCTTCCGTATATAAGCGCCGCAACGGCAAAAGAATTGTAGTCGGACGCAACGGACTGCTTTTCGTCGAGATAGCAGGGCTAAAGAGCTTTGATGAGGCTGTGCGCATACGGCGCGTTGCATCGCGCCAGCCATACACAATGTTGGCTTTTATCGGTGCGAATGGATTGTCTGTCATTGTGGTTTGTTCTATTTCGCAGGCTGACGGCACTGTTCCATGTGATACGGAGGCCTGGCGCAGGCTAATGTCAAAGGGGTACAGACTTCTGCATTATATATATTCGTCACAGCTAAAGACCGAAATATCTATGCAGACAGGCACTGCTGAGGCTATGTGCCTTATGAGTGCCGATGCCGGCATTTATTACAATCGTGAGGCTTTGACATTGATTGTGTGTGAGAATGATGTATATGACACTTTTAATGTATGCCGTTCGCACGATTTTGAAGCCGATGAGTCGCCTCTTCCGGGCAAATCGTCTTCAGAGGCTTATCGCTATATCTTTTATTGTTGTTGGAACCATGTGCTCGATTCAGGACTTAATCAGGACGACCCTTATTATGCTGAACGCGCCATACAGAAGCTGGCATACCTGTGCCGTAAGTCAGGTTTGCCGCAGCAGATGTGTGTTGACCGCACTATGAACCTTGGCACGATTAATGTAGAGCGCGGCCTGGTTGAGTTGTTTTTTGCGCAGGCATATCGTCAGGCAGAAGATAATCCTAATCCGTTGAGGTATGTCGAGGCTCCCCGGCTTCAGGCCATAAAGCTTGATAATTTTTTCAGTACACGTTATGTCATGCGCCGCAATGTGCTTACGGGTGTGGTGCAGTATAAGCACATCGGGGCTTGCGATGCCGATTACAGGCCGGTTACGCAGGAAGTTATCAACACCATAGCCGTGAAGGCTCAGCGCGAGGGCATCAGGGTGTGGGCCCGCGACATCAAGGAACGCGTGAATTCTACGCTCGTTTCTGATTTTGATCCGTTGAACCATTGGCTTGACTCATTACCCGAATGGGACGGACGCGACCGCCTAAAGGCCTTTGCGCTGCGTGTTCCTACCGACAATTCCCGTTGGCCGGAATACTTCAGCGTATGGATGCGCTCAATGGTTGCTCACTGGATGGGGCTGGATGTCATGCACGGCAACGACCTTGTTCCCCTGCTCATTGGCAGTCAGGGCTGTGGCAAGTCGTCGTTTGCCAAGATTATATTGCCGCCAGAGCTCCGCACCTATTACAACGACCGTATCGACTTCCGCAACGACAACACGCTGATGCGTGGCCTGTCATCCTTTGCCCTTATCAACATCGATGAGTTCGACCGCTATTCGGCCAGTAGACAGCCGCTGATTAAATACATCATTTCAAAGAGTGAAGTAACAGCCGTGAAGGCATATCGCAGCAATTTTTCAACTGAACGCCGTTATGCAAGTTTCATAGCCACAACCAACAGCAGACATCCTTTGACCGACCTTACCGGTAGCCGAAGGTTTGCGTGCGTGGCAGTTACGGGCAGCATTGATTTCACTTCGGCTGTTGATTATCAGCATCTTTATGCTCAGATTATAAGCGAAATACGTGGCGGCGCTTTGTGTTATCTCAATGCGGCAGCTACTGAACGCCTGATGGACGACAACATGAGCTTCATGCGTGTTTCTGATTTTGGTTCGGCCGTAGCCCGTCTCTTCCGCATTCCTGAAGCCGATGGGGCAGTGCATGAGATGTCTGTTGACGACATTGTGTCCGTAGTCTGCCGTGCCTATCCGCGTCTGCCGGTGTCAGGGTTGTCTGATAAAAGTGTAGGCATAACGTTGAAGCGGCTAGGTTTCAGCAGGCGCCACACGCGCACCGGGGTGCGTTATATCGTGGAGCAAATAGGAAAATAATTTTTCTTTAGAAACTCATCACTCGTCACATCCTGCTCTAAGATGCTTGCTGTCAGGTGGTTATAGTGTGATGAGTTGACTTTTCAACTCATCACACTATCTGTTTTTCAGCTTTTTCAGGCTTTTATTGATGTTTTCATAATGCAGAATTCAGACAAACAACAGTTTCTGAGCATAATTAATCCTGTTTTTGGTTGACCAAATATGCATGTGTGATGAGTTGAAATGTCAACTCGTCACACTGTAAGTTGTTGTAGATAAATAAGTTATGCCCAATTGTGACGAGTGATGAGTTTTTAAAGAAAAACATTTTTATTATATGCGTTGGCAATATGATAAGTGCCCTTTCGTAATGTAAAAGGCCACCTTTCGCATTCTAAAAACTATGCTTTTGCAATGCGGAATGATACGTATCAGGATGTTTGATAGTCAATAATTTATGATGAAAAAAACGCCTGTCTTTTCCGTTTTGGAAAGACAGGCGCTGCTTTTACTATATCCACATTCTATGATGTGAAAATCCCCATTATTATTTAACTAAAACTTTTTTTACCAAGTTTCCTACTTTTACAATATATATACCGTTGTTCAGGTTGAAGGTACAGTTGCCGTCAACATTGCTTTCTGCCACTTTTACGCCTGAAACATTGTAGATAGCAACCGGCTTATTAGCAGCGCTGACATTGATGTAGCCTTTGCCTGCAGTTATGCCTTCTTGCATATCGTTCATCTGGTATATGTTAGTGCTTACCGGTCCTGTAAGTGTCATGCTGATGCCTGTGTATGCTTCGTCTACTCTTATATAGTGCTTGCCCGGAGTAGTGACAGTGGTTTTCCAAGTGCATAGCATATTGTAATCCTCGTCGAATGAGTTTTGGAATTCCATTACAACTCCATTAGTTCCGTTGAGTGCATCTTCTTCGTTGGCAAACCATACAGGGTTGGTCATGAACGGAGCGTTGGTTGTAACAGTAACTTCTCCTTCTTCAAGCGGAACGACATACCATAATGGTTTTGTTGCCTCAACTTCCGGTAATTCTACAGCCTCTCCGTCTTTAAGCTCGATAGCCGTATTGACAGACTCGCCTTCCTTGAATTCTCTTTCGGTGAAGGTTACGTTGTTGCCTTTTGACGCTGTTGTTATCTTAACATTTACAAGGAATATGTCGCCTGCAGAAGCAGAAAGATCAACATAGTAAATAGTAGAAGCTGTTGTTCCGTCGAAGTATGGTCTTGATATTGCAACAGGTTCACCGTCCTTGCCCTTGCAGTAATAAATTTCGTCATAGCCCATTGTATTGTAAGGCTTGTCACTCTCGATGGTCAGAACACCGTCTTTCTTCATAGTGTATTGCAGCCAGAGGTTGCTCGGCACTTCGTCTCCGAATGTGTATGTGTCGCCGTCTACTATTATCGGGTTAGTGCGTCCTTCTCCGAGATCATAATCTTTTTCCTCTATGGTGAACTTCTGTCCGTCTAAGGCTCCGTCTATCTTAATGAGATATGTTGTTCCCTCAAGAATTTCAAGTACGTATGCCATATTTTCGTCTCTTGTAGTAGAATAAGAGCCATCGTATGGGCCGGTGCCCTTCGGGAATGAAACAAACATATTAGACGGTCCGCTGAAATACAGCTTGCCGGTTATTGTGGCTGTATACTTATAATACTTGATGTATCCGTTCTTGTTTTCAACAGTGTTTTCACCTTTCACGGCTGTTATAGGATCTGTGATGATGTCTCCCTGCATTATGTCCTCCATTGAAACTTTGAATGTGATAGGCTCTGTCTCGCTTGAAGTCCATTTGATGATATAGCGCTGGCCCTGCTCGCCTCCGCTGACCTGTGTGTAAACAGCCTTATTGTCAGAAACTGTGTTATAGCTGTTGCCTTCAAGATAAATTTCAACCTTAGTGTATCCGCTTTGTATTTCAGAAACAGCCTTTACATCAAGAATCTTGTTCGACTGTGCCGGAACATCTACCGCATAGAATGTTGTCTTGTTAGACGCTTCCATTGTGATTTCTGATGGAATTTCGCTGATTACAATCGGGTTCGACTCTTTGTCTCCTGCCTTATAGTCTTCGCATGCAAAAGTCATAATCTGCTCTTCTGCCGTAGCTTCAGTTTTGTTTACACATACGAAATATATAGTGTTTGGCTCCTCCAGTTCCCAACGTGTGTTGAAGCTGCCTTCTTCTGATGTGGCCAAAGTGTATCCGGCTTCAACCAAACTCTTGTCTTCCGGGAAAATCTTAACTTGTCCGCCAGGAAGTTCGCTTGTGCTGCTGACAACTCCATATCCGGTTCTTTCGTTTGAGTATATGTAGTAATAAGTACCGGCTGCTGCAGGAACAGTGTTGTCGCCTTCTTTCAGACGGAACGGCATGTAGAGTGAGCCGCGCTCGGCATCTTCAAATGTAATGTCAAGCATGAAAGGAGAATAGTTGTCGAATCTTATCAGATATGTTTTTCCCTCTTCTACCGGCATCTTGCATTGATGTTGTGAACCGCGGTCGATGGCGAATGTCGGGTCGAATCTGAGTCCAATAGATCCTTCAACTGCAATGCCCATTACGGCTGTAGGTGCAGTCATGACAAGCAACCCTTCTTTGTCTGCCGTATAAGTGGCATAGAAAACTTGATCAGAAAATACATACTGATTTCCCATGTAATACTTTCTTCCAGGTGATATTGGCATGGGGTCGTTTTCTTCAAGGCCTTTACCAAGTTCAGGGAAAGAAGTTGTCTTTAAGTCAAATTTTGCCTTGTTGCCATCGTATACAGGTATTTTAAAATAAATTGTATTACCGGCCTTTAACGGGAAATTCTGTGTGATGTAGAATTCACTCTGAGCTGGCTTTACAGGAACTCGTTCGTTGCCTTCGAGTTCAAAAGCCTCTAATTGCTGTATACTGGTTACCTCAATCGTAAGTATGCTGTTCTCTTCAGCTGTGTATTTCCAGTAAACGTCCACTTCTTCTTTTGTATCAGGCGTATATTCGTTATAACCGACACGCAGGTCTATCGCTGTTTCGGGCGAGTCTTGTGCGATGGCTAAGCCTGACATTGCAGCTAGCAACATTGTTGCAAAAAAATGTTTTTTCATAAGCTGTAAGTTTTAAAAGTTAAACAAGAATTGCAGCATGGAATATTATCTTCAGTTTCGATGGAATAAATCGCACAGGGAAATATTCCATGCTGCAAATATTATATATAGTGTCTGGAAAGGTTTTATCTTATGACATATTTCTTGCCGCCCTTGATGTATATGCCTTTTGTGAGGCCTTTAAGGCTGCCGTCGGTGCGCACTAAGCGTCCGTCAATGGTATATATGTCGTTGTCGTTCTTTGCTTCATCAGAATTTATTGTCTGCTTGATTCCTGATGCAACACCTTCTTCGACAGTTACATTGGCTATCTGTAAATAAGACATACCATTTACAGGATACGGGCTTACGAGGTGTATACCTATACAGCGCGCTCCGTCTGTTCCTGCCGGAACGTTAAACTCATACTCAGAGTAAATCCAGTTGTCGCCTGATTCATTCAACTGCGGCTTGAACGTAAATTCATCAAACATAGCATGTTCTGTGTAAACGTTGTTGCTGCCCAAAGTGAACTGCAGTTTCTCTTCGGCTGTACAGCGTATCTTCACTCTGATCTTGTAGCTCTTTGCGGCATTAAACTCGAGCGGAGGACTTATCAGCCATTCGTCGGCGTCATTTCCGTAGTTTTCGATACCGGGGTTAACAATGTATTCAGCGCATGGTGTAGTATCGTCAAACTGCAGCGGACCCCATTCAGATGTATATGTCCAGCTGTATGCGTCTTTATTGGCATCGTAAGCCATCCACTGATTTTCAAAATATGTCATGTTTGAAAAGTCTTGTGACATCGGCAGAGTCATTGCCTTGCCGAGTACATAGGCTTCTGGCATGTTTGCAGCTGTCTCACCATATTCGTTGCATGCATAGATGACGTATGTGTAGCGTCCGATACGTGTCATCTGGTCGTCTGTGAACGTGGTTTCTTTCAGGTTTTCAACAACAGTCTTGTTGTCCGGCTGGCGCACGATCTTATATGTCAGTCCGTCTGGAGAGAAATATCCTCCGTTAAAGCCTTGTGTAGGTGCGTCCCATGACAGCTTGGCTGAAGCACATCCTTCGCCTACGACGAATTTCATGTTGGACACCTGTCCCGGCATGTCGTTGCCTACAAATACCGTTGCGCGGGCCTTGCCGCCGTTTCCGGCCTTGTTTACAGCGTAAATAACGTATGCGTAGTCGCCGTCAGCATCAATACTGGTGTCGTCATAAGACGTTGCATTAGCTTCCAGAGTTGCAATCTTTTCTCCGTTACGCTCTATCACATAACCTGTAACGGCATCAGCCAATGTCTCGCCGCCGAAAGAAGTTGTAGGAGCTTTCCATGTCATGTGTGCTGTCCTTGCACCTTTTTCTCCTGGTGTAACTGTGAATTCTGCGGGTTCTGCAGGAGCGTTGTCTCCGCCTTCAGCAAACGGGATATAGAGAGCCATGAATGATGAGTTGATACCAATCTGTCCGAGATTCTTCATTGTTACATTTTCAGATGTCAGGTCGATGCACAGCATGTGTGCTTGTATGCCTTTGTCATAATCATATGAGCATGCTGCCCAATACAGAAGACCAGTAGAATGGTCGAATTCCATTGTCTGATTCTGTGACAATCCTCCGAAACCTGTCTGCAATACTCTTGTGAGCGAACCGTCATTTTTGTTCACCTTATACAGCACGCCGTCATTGGCGCCTACGCCATATAATGTTCCATCCATGTCGGCAGCAATTACGCCAAGAGTTTTTTGCAGCGTTGTAACCTTTGTAAGCATACCGTCTTTAAGGTTGACGCTATACAGGGCCGATTCTCCCTGATAGAAACCTATTGCGTACATTGTCTTAGAACTGTAGTCATAGGTCATGTCCTGTGTCTTGAAGTTAGTGCCTTGTGCGGCAAGTCCTTCCGAACCCAGCACGGTGTAACGGCCCGTCGTTATATTGTATGATATGAAGTCGCCGTTCTGAGGACCCATAAATGAGTCGTAGACATATTCGTATGCATAGAAGACGTCGTCTACGGCAGCTCCCGAATAGATGCTCTTCATGTTTCCATAAGGATATATTACGTCAGCTTTTGAAAGATCATTGAGGTTTAATGAACAAAAGCCGTAAGCACCTGCCAGAGCTCCGTTGTAGTTAAAGTATCCATACATTTTCCTGTTTACGGTTGATGCTGAGCCGCTGTCTGCAGCATACGCAGATGTGTTGGCGCAAATAATAGCCAAAACTGCAAGCATGGAGAATAAAATTTTCTTCATAATGGTACTTTTTAAATGTTAATAATTAGGGTCTTGCTAAAATAACTTTTTTAATTAACTCACCGCATTTTACAATGTACATGCCACATCCAGGAGTGCATGTTATATGCCTCTGGGCTGATTTCTGTATAATGCGGCCGTCAGCTGAGAGTATGAGTACATCAGACTTTTGCGGATTGTCAATATTTATTGTTCCGCCTGTTGCGCTGATGCGTGCCAGTTCTTGTCCTGCTTCGTGTGATTCAATGCCTGTTGCATCGCTCTTGAAGTCGAAAGTGATCACACCGTTGTTTTCTCTTATGTTTGTTATCGGACAGTTTACGGCGTCAGATGTAGTATGCCATTTTGCAGAAGGCATTGACGTATCAGTAAACTGTGTGTTGTTGCTTGTTCCGGGGAACGGGTCGCCGGCCTCGGTGCCGTCAGAGGCATGCCCGTCTGCAGGGATAAGAGAAACATGCTCATAGCCTGACGATGAGGTGTTGACACGGTTGGTATTCCAAAGAGAAGGAACATAATGTATTTGCGAAATAATCAGTCCGTGACCGTCGAGAGCCTTGTCCCAGCCTGTCTGCTGGCGGTTCTCCAAGGTGAAGTATTCATTGTTGTCTGTTCCGCATACAATGAAGTATGCCTCATTTGATTCAGACAACGGGTTTAGTGTCAGGTCCTTGGCAGGTTCGCTAAGCACTACAGGTTCGAGCCAGCCTACAGTATATTTGTCCATTGCTGTGTATCCGGCAGGAGTCTTGCTGTCGTCATTATAGAGTCCGTTGCACATCACGTCCCATGTAAGCATGCCTTGCATTCCTGAATATGCAGCGTCGTATATGTCAGGCAGTCCGAGGATGTGGCTGAACTCATGGCAGAATGTGCCGATACCGTCGAGAGTTGTTCCTTCATGGCCTCTCAGCTCACATGAACATGCTGCCTGTCCTAAATACAGTCCGTCGTACATGTTCCAGCTTTCGTAAGTCAGGTCTACGGCCTGTGGCCATACGGTCTCTTCGCTGCCGCCCTGCGACTGTCCGTAGCCGGCATACACCACGAAGATAAAATCAACATATCCGTCGCCGTTGTAGTCGTATTTAGAAAAGTCGACGTCTGTGTTTGCGTCTGCCATGCTGCATGCATCTATCATCAGTTCTGCTGCTCTCTCGTCATAGCCGTAATATGCCATTTCGTGAGGAAGGTCAACAGGGCCGACAATGTCAAATGTAGGAACAAATTTTCCGGCAGACTGCGCGGTGAAATAGCTCTTTATGCTTCCTGAAGCATACGGGCCTGAATAGTCTTCATCGTTTGCCATGCTGTTATATATGTCATGGATGTTGTCAGTAGAAAACTTCTGGTCCTTAAACTGGGCTAAGATTATAAGTCCGCGGATATTGCCTATTGTAGGGAATACAGGCTCTATGACGCTTGGCGAGCTTTGACTTTTTACTCTTTGTGCCTTAGAGGCTATCTCCTGGCGCTTGTCCCTATAGGCTATGGCAAGCTTTTGCTTGATAGCCTGCTGGTCTAATGTTTTTATAAACTGGAGTTCTTTAGCGTTGCGGCTTGTTGCGTTGTGTGCCACCATTCCTGTCGGCATCACCTTGTTGTCAACAATTTCTGCATATCTAAGACTTCCGTTTGCATCGGGTAGAAGGATGAATCCGTCTTCACTTACATAATGGTGCATGTATTCGTCACCATTCAAATACACTGTTACCTTAGTTCCGTCTGCCTGGGTGTATGATATCTTGTTTGGCCAGGCAGGAGCAGCGTATGTGCCGTTTAAACAAATCAGGCAAGCTGCAATGGTAATAAAAACGTTAAGGATTCTCATAATATTGTAGGTGTTAAGTTTATCAGAATAATAGATTTATTAAATTTTTACGTCTGCTAAATTATATTTTTTATTACAGATTATACAAATAAAAGCATCCAAATTCTTCACATTTCACGAAATATTAAAAAAAAACTTGCATTTTACGATTTTGTCTATATTTTTCTCTTATATTTTGTTTAAATTTGCAATGGAAGACGGTTAATAGCCTGTCGATTAAAATTTATTAATAGCCTAATACGATATGTTTAAACACATTATTTTCATAATATTTCTATTTGTATGTCCTGTATGTCATTCTTATGCGTCGATGCCTGCAAACACAAAATCAGGCATGACAAAAATAATAGCCGACGGCTTGTATAAGGATGGCAATTATCCTTTGGCCATTACATATTATATAAAAGGTATGGAAATAGCTGAAAAGGAAGACGACAAGCGCACATACATGGCATGCATAGGTAATATTGCCAATATTTATGAAGCTTTTGGCGATTATGAGGCAAACCTCTTCTATCTGCTGAAAGGATACAAAATGTCGAAAAAGCTTAATGACGAAGAGCTGATAGGCAAATACCTTACTAATATAGTGCCTGCATATTGTCATCTGGGGAATATTAAAAAGGCAAAGGAATATTATGATATAGCCAAGAAGATGCAGGTAAGCAAGAACGCAACACAATGGGAGTATTTCCTAATATATAATTCTGCCCGAATAAAGCAGGCTGAACGTAAGTATGACGAAGCTGTGAAGGATCATCTAAGGGCTGCCGCATACGCAGAGAAAAATGAGCTGGACGACATCTTTATATTATATCAGGAGTCTGAGATAGGAAATATTCTCGTCAAAAAGCATGATTACGGCAATGCCATAAAGTATGGAGCTAAATGCCGGGATATGTCTGTTGAAATGGATAATGCCGAGATGGAAATCAATGCGTACAAGATTCTTTACGAGGCGTATGCCGGAAATGGCGATAGCGATTCTGCCAGAAAATACAGAGTGTTGTATCTTGAGACTTATGACTCGGTGTTTAGTGCAAAGGGCATGAACCAGGCAAGGGGAAAGCTGCAGGAGTATGAGTCGCGTAAAAGTACGGAGGAGATAAGTTCGCTGACCTCGATAATCAACATTTACACTTTGGCTGTTATCTTGATTTCTATTTTGTTGATAATCACGATTGTGCTGGCAGTGGTGGTTATACGCAAGAACCGTAATTTAAGAAATGCACAGCGCCTGCTTATCAACAAGAACAACGACTTGATAAAATCAGACAGAAGCAAGGTGGCTATTGTGCCGTCTTACAATGAAGGCGATGAGGCCGGCAACGACGAGTTTGACGGAAATGCCGGTGGGGTTGACATGACGCAGGAACAGGCAGACGCGCTTCTTGCGAAAATAAATGAGATTATAAATACGCCCGAAATAATTTCTGATCCTGACCTCAGTCTGAAGATTATAGCCGACATGGCAAAGTCGAACACAAAGTATGTTTCGTTTGTCATCAACAAGACATACAATAAAAACTTCAGAACATACATTAACGAGAAACGTATAATGGAGGCATGCAGAATGCTTTCGGATAATGAGCATTATGGCAATATGACCATTCAGGCTATTTATGAGGAGGTGGGATATACCAATGCGACAAGCTTTAACCGCACGTTTAAGAAAATTAACGGCATGACTCCAGCCATGTATAAAAAGCTGGCGGCTAAAGAGAAGTAAATATACGGAAGCTACAAGAAGGTAAATTTTTTATGCCATGTGCATGGCCTGACGATATTCTTGCATGTGAATGATGCGTTGGCTGTATGGCAAGGCTTATTTTATGTAGGCTTAACAGGTGATGCGATTTGTAAAGTCATAGCCTACGGACTGGCTTACGGTTGCGGAGCATACTGATTTTTCATAAAAAAACAATTAGTTTTTGATGAAAAACTCGGCCGTTTTCGCTTCAAAAGTGGCCGAGTTACGACATGAAAACAATAGGTTAATTATTTGAAACTAATACGCATTGTTTTGCTTATTGTTTTTGTTGAATAGTCGTCCGATATGAACGCTTGTTAATAATAAATGTATGTTTTGCTTTCGATTTTTCTGGGTTGTAAAATAAATTTATTTGATATTCAGTTTGAATATTAAGATATTGTTGTGCCGGATATCACGTTTATGGCATTTTAGCGTAGTCTTGTTTTTGTCAGTGATGCATTTTTTAGAATAAAACTTTAAAACAACATGAAATGTCCCAGTGGGATAAGCTGTTGTGCGGCTTATATATTTTATATATAAAATCAGGTTTTTCTTTGCATTTTTAAATTTATATTTTTACTTTTGCCAATAATTAGTATGTTCAAAAGAGAATAATAATCTAATCTATGATCACATTTGTTTTAAGTTTGGTTGCCCTTGTGGTGGGCTATTTCATTTATGGACGCATCGTAGAGCGTGTGTTTGCTCCCGACGACCGTCCTACACCGGCTGTAAGTATGGCCGACGGCGTAGACTATGTAGTATTGCCGGGATGGAAAATCTTTATGATTCAGTTTCTTAACATTGCCGGCACAGGACCTATTTTCGGGGCCATCATGGGTGCCAAGTTTGGCCCTTCGGCCTATCTGTGGATAGTTTTCGGCTGTATCTTTGCTGGTGCGGTTCACGATTATCTCAGCGGAATGTTGTCGCAGCGTCATGGCGGTGCAGGTCTGCCGGAGCTTGTAGGCTGTTATCTCGGCAAGTCAACCAAGAAGGTCATGCTGGTGTTCTCTGTTTTTATGCTTATAATGGTCGGTGCCGTGTTTGTATATAGTCCGGCATTGATATTAGGTACAATATGCGGCGACTCAGTTACATGGGTTTATGTATGGTGTCTGATAATTTTTGCATATTATTTTCTTGCCACGATGCTTCCTGTTGATAAAATTATCGGCAAGATTTATCCGCTTTTTGCCATTGCCATGCTGTTTATGGCTGTTGCGCTCATGGTGGTGCTGTTTGTCAAATGGCCGCAGCTGCCAGAGCTTACCGACGGACTAGGCAATCTGTCGCCTAAATCGGGTCCGATATTCCCATGTCTTTTTATAACCATTGCCTGTGGTGCCATCAGCGGCTTCCATGCCACTCAGAGTCCGCTTATGGCACGTTGTATGGCGAATGAGAAACAGGGACGTCCGCTGTTTTACGGTGCGATGATAACCGAGGGCATCGTTGCGCTTATATGGGCAACAATATCTTCTTATTTCTTTTATGGCGGAGCCGCACAGGAGCTTGGCGTTCCTCTTACGCTTCAGGCACCTGAGGTGGTAACCACCGTGTCTTCGGGATGGCTTGGTATGTTTGGCGGTGCATTGGCTATACTTGGCGTTGTGGCTGCTCCTATAACGAGCGGCGACACGGCATTGCGCAGTGCCAGACTGATTATTGCGGAGTTTCTTAACTTTGAGCAGCACACCATACGCCACCGCATTTATATATGCATACCTCTGTTTTTGGTCACGCTGGGCTTCTTGTGGTTTAACATCGCCGATGAAGACGGCTTCAACGTTATATGGGGATGGTTCGGATGGGCCAATCAGACGCTTGCCGTGTTTACGCTTTGGGCGCTTACGGTGTATCTTGCACGTAAGTCAAAGCCGTATATCATAACGCTTATCCCGGCTATGTTTATGACGGCCGTGTGTGTGGCATTCCTTCTTGTTTCTAAAAATTCGTTTGCACTCAGCAATGTTGCCGGCTATATAGCTGCCGTCATAGTGCTGCTGCTGTCGGGAGTGCTGTTTGCGTTCTGGTACAAGAAATATTGCCGGATAAGCACAGACAACGATTAATTTTTTGTGATAATATGTCGTAAGCCCGCGTCCGGGCTACAGGCCATGACCTCATTGAGCAGGTCATGGCTTTTTGTTTATGATGAAAAGCACAAACCGACGGACTGATATCGATTATCTGTCCGCCGGTTTGTGCTTAAGTTTATTGAATTGTGCTTTGAAGAGAGTATGTCGTTATAAAACGTATTATCCGAAAAAGCCTACAACGTATTTTGTTATAAAGTATCCGCCACCTACGAGCCATACGTAAAGCATGCCGGCAAGGAGGAACGGCTTGGCTCCGGCCTGTTTAAACTTCTGTATGTTTGTGTCTGTTCCGAGAGCAGTCATTGCCATGGTCAGCAGGAAGGTGTCGATGTATTCAATGACGCCGTTCAGCGGTATGTCCTTAACTGTCGGTGCATTGAAAAGATACTGCAGGAGGGAGTTTACACAGATTATGCCGATGAAGCCGAAGGCAAACCATGGTATTGTGATTTTGCTCTTTTCCTTATGTCCGTCGGCTGTGGCCTTCTTGCGTCCGGCAAGCGCGAAGCTCATTATGACGAGCACCGGGGCAAGCATCATTACGCGTATCATCTTTGTGATAGTTGCAGTGCCGGCTATGCCCAGGCTGTCTGTCGGGTCCATGGCGTTGCCGGCTCCGGCTACGTGTGCCACTTCGTGCAGCGTGCTTCCAGTGTAGATTGCAACGGCAGTGTCGCTCAGGCCTGAAAGTATTCCAGAACGATACATGATGGGGTAGAGGAACATTGATATTGTTCCGAAGATAACCACAGTTGATACGGCAATGGCTGTCTTGTGGCTTTCACATTTCACTACGGGCTCGGCTCCGAGCACGGCTGCAGCACCGCATATGGCGCTACCTGTAGAGGTCATTAGCGTAGTGTCGCGGTCGAGCTTGAGCATGCGGCCAAACCACAGGCCAAGAAATATTGTTCCTGTAACGATTATGGCATCCACGATTATTGCCGGCACTCCTACTGCCGCAACCTGTGTCAGCGTAAGGCGGAAACCATAGAGCACGATACCCGTGCGGAGAAGTTGCTTCGTGCAGAACTTAATACCCGGCACCCAAGTTTCGGGCAGTTTGTTGCGAAGGCTGTTGGCATAGAGCATACCAAGGATGATTCCGATGATGAGCGGACTGAGCGAGAGCTGCTTCATGATGGGCAGGTCTGCCAGATAGAATGCTGCAAACGAAAATAATGCAATCAGCAAGATTCCGTGAAGGGTGTTTGCCCTGTTTCCTTTTTCAAACATGATAGATTACCTTTGTTAATAATATTTATTTTATTCTCTTTTTCTCCTTGCCTGGCAGACCTTCGTGTCTTGTTGTCGGGCTGCCTTTAAGTTTACTGCTGCAAAGGTAATTAATTTTTTGTTATGTGGTATATCTTAATTTTTTATACTCTATAACCTGAAGTTATTATGCTGCGGCGTGTAAAGTCTTTGAACTTTTCGGTAAGCGGCGAATCCTTGCCGGCAGAGGCCACAAAGCAGAAGTGGCGGCTGAAGTTGAGACCGGCAATGTCGATGACTCTGAACACGCCTCTGGCCAGTTTTTCTCTCACGGAGAACACCGACACTATGCCCATGCTGCGGCTGTGGCGCAGAAAGGCCTTGATGGCTTCAGTGCTGCCGAGGCGTATGCGTATGTTAAGTTCCTGGGGCCTTATTCCGTGCTTTTCCAGTTCGGTCTCTATCACCTCGAGTGTTCCTGAGCCTTGTTCGCGTATGACGAGCGGTTGGCGGCACAGCTCCTGTGGAGTAATTTCTTCGGGCATCGACTCGTTGCCCGACTGCTTTATTATGGCCACGAGTTCGTCTTCAAGAAACGGCTCATACTGTAGGCCGGCTGAATGTGTGATGCCTTCCACCATGCCAAGGTCGATGTCGTGGTTGAGCAGTGCATTTTCTATGTCGCGCGAGTTGCCGTTGGTGAGCGACACCTCTATCTGCGGAAATCTTTCGGTAAATTCTGCCAATATCTGCGGCAGCACATACTGCGCCACCGTGGTGCTTGCGCCTATGCTTATGTGTCCGCTGCTGCGCTCGTTGAGCAGGTTCATGTCGTATTCCATGCGGTTATACTCGTCGAGTATGCGGCTGCAGTGTTCAAGCATGAGCCGTCCGGCATCGGTGAGCATTATCTTTCCGCCTGTGCGGTCGAAGAGTCTTACGGAGTATTGCCGTTCCAGTTCGTTGATGTGTTTGGTTATTGCTGGCTGGCTTACGAACAGCTCTTTAGCCGCACGTGTGAAACTGAGGTTCTTGGCCACGCTGTAGAATGCTTTTAGTCTGAAATCTGACATATTACCGTTATTTGTTTCTTAACCTGACAAAAATACAACTAAAAAACGAGAACGGAAAGCAAGGCGTGATAAAAGTGGTTGTCTGGAAAAGAAAATATCCTGAGATTTATATTTTGCGGCGTAAGCATGAATGAGCAAAATTGATAAAGCTATTGCAGCCTAATGGTGATTTTGATAGAAACAGAAATGGCTGTCCATAAATGAATCTTTGGACAGCCATTTCTGTTCTTATCTGATATGCCGCAAGCGGCATCAGCTTTTTTATTCTGCTTATCAGTTGTTCTTGCTGACGAATATGGCGTTCTTTATTTCAATTGTTTCGCCGTATGTCAGGTGAGCGCCGATAACTGTAATCTCGTCTCCAACCTTGAGACCGCTGTTGGCAACAAAGTCGTAGCGGTTGTCTCCAGTTGCACCATAGCCGGGATACAGACCATAGAGATAAACCTCGTTTGTGCCGTCAGAGATATAGACATTGCCGTAATGGTCGTTGGCTATCTTTGTGATTGTACCGGTTATCATATAGTTGGTGTCGCTGTCAGGAAGACCCATGAAGTCGGCAATAGAGATGGTGGTTGTAGGATTCAGCTCCGTAACATCGCCGCCTACCAGTTCTACTGTGCCTTTATATGTGTCGTGTGTGCCTACAACGGTTACGATGTCGCCGTTCTTAACGCCTTTGGCTGCAGCGTTGGTGCTCTTGTAAACCAAGGTAGAGCCGCTCCAGTCGGTCAGCGTGAAACTTCCGTTGTCCTGAACGTCTGTTGCCACACCCTTAAGGCGATATTGTGCATCGCCGTCGGCAGCAGCGTTGAAGTCAGCTACAGATACGTCCTGTATGCCGCCTTGCTGTGTGATTGTAGTCAGTGTGGTGTATGTCTTACCGTCTGCCACAGTAGCAAGTGTCAGCTCTGTTGAGCGTATGCCTCCTTCGTTGGGTGCAGCCTTGAAGGTCAGTTCTGCAGATGTGCCGTTCTGCTTTATTGAAGCGATAGACAGCCATTCCTTGGCATCCTCTGGAATGTCTACTGACACGCCTGAGCCTTTTGTGGTTACATATGCTGTAATGGTGCCGCCATCTTTAGAAATGGCGTCTGCAGAAAGAGAGTCAACCTTGATAAGGCTCTTGTTGATGTCAACAACAGTAACGTTTACCAGCTCTACAGTTCCGTTGTAAGTAAGCTTCGGACCCTGAACTGTGATTTCGTCGCCTACCTCGATGCCAAGGCTGAGGAAGTTCTTCTCAGCGCCTGACGCGTCGAGAGTTCCGTAGATGTAAATCTCGCCTGTACCGTCGTTCAGATAGAGGTTTCCGTAGGTCGTATTGGCGATAGCTGTCACCGTACCTGTTACTTGATAAGTCTTGTTGTCAGGTCCGGCAATAACCTCGGCGCAAGTGGCAGGGGTGATTGCAACCTCGCCTTGTACGACGTTGAGATGCTGCACCTTGCCGTTGCATGTTATTGTCATGGCGTCAGAGCTGCGGCCGCCTGTGTAAGGTTCTGCAGAGAATACGAGCTGTGTTTCACCGGCCTTGCCTACTGAGTCAGAATGCTCGTTAAATTTAAGCCAATTGGGCTTGTTCTCAAGTATCCAGTCGCCTTTGGCTTTTACAATGATGGTGTCGTTACCACCTTCCTCGGGGATGGATATGTATGATTTTGACACCTGAATGTCGTCAAGCAGAGTGATGTCATCGTCGTTTGAGCAGCTTGTGAACAAAGCCACAACACTCAGCAGAAGCAGGGAAAATATATTTTTTAGTTTCATAATTATACTTCCGTTTTAAAAATTAGTTGAATGTGTACTTGATGCCGATAGACATATACCAGCATTGACCGATTGCATGGTTTGCTGTCCATGTCTTTGTTGATCCGTTGATAGATGACGGAGTAGAGAACACAGCATAGCCGTCAGCGTCGGCTCCTTCATATTTCAGGATCTTTGCTTCTGTGCCGATAGCCGGGTTGAGAGTCTTGGCCACACCCCATGAAGAGTTGAAGAGGTTGCCGACGTTCTTGATGTCGAAGCTCAGGGTCAGCATGTGTTTGCATGCGCCAGTGTTGAACACGAAGTCGTGCTTGTAGCTGAAGTCGAAGCGGTGAACCCATGGAGAGTAAACGCTGTAAGCCTCTGCATATTCGCCCTGATGATTCTTCAGGTAGCTGTTGTTGTGTACATAAGCCATGAAGCGGTCGCGGTCGTCAGCTGTCTTGAAGCGGAACTGGTTCTTCTCAACCTGCTCGTCGGTCGGGATGAATATCGGGTCGTAAGCCTGTCCGTCGCCGTTCATATCGTTCTGCAGCATGTATGTGTAGTTGTAAGAGCCGCGCCATCCCTCATAGATGAGGCTGAAGTGGTTGTGGCTGTTGTCGTGAGCAGTGATCTGTGCTATTACGCGGTCTGGCTCAACATACTGTGAGTTGTGCAGCTTGATGTTGTTAGGACCTTCTACTGAAGGCAGATATGCTATTGTAGAAGAAGCGTTAGAGCCGGGCATACCTGTAAGCTCCTTAGAGCAGGTGTGTGTATAGGCAGCCATGATGTCGATGTTCTTTGTAGGAGATGCGTATGCTGACAAGCTTGCGCTCCATCCGTAGCCCTTGTGTGTGTTAGACAGCACATAAGCAGGCACAACATCTTTGTTGTATCCGGTAGGGAATATCGGGCGGTTGTCAACACCGTTGAAGCGTGCAAATCCGCCTACATCTGGAATTGACCAGTCTTGCATTGTAACGCCATATATTGTCTTGTTGAAGATACCTTCGGCTGTGATTGTCAGAGGGAAGCCTACTGGTACAACATAGTCAATAGCCAAAGAAGTCTTCCATACCTCAGGCATCTTGAAGTCGGGGTCTACGGCTGATATCTGTGAAGGCAGAGTTCCGTCCTCAGGTCTGATTGTCTTAGGATAGCCCAGTTCAAACAGTTTGTTCTGCAGGGCGTCGATAGTGGGATAGCCGTTCTCGTTTGTAACAAGTCCTCCGGCAAATTCTTCCATTGTGAATCCTTTCTTTGCAGCGTTTGCGGCATTGATGATTGCCTGATACTGCACCATACCTGAGTTTGTAGGCATGTTGGTGAAGAATACCAGCGGCAGACGGCCCTGGAATATACCTGAACCTCCACGCAGCTTGAGGGTCTTGTCGCCGAGGATATCCCATACGAAGCCTACACGCGGAGCTACAGTAAGATTAGAGCTCGGCCATTTGCCTGTGTCAATGTGGCGTCCGTCGTAGTCGAGGTCGTAGATGGCCTTGTTTGTCATAAGGTCAGCGTTGCTGAAGAACATGTCGTCAAAGCGCAAGCCGTAAGTAAGCTTGAAGCGTGGATTGATAGACCACTCGTCCTGCAGATAGATACCGAGAGTGTTGAAGCTTACTTTCGCAGCCGGATCGCTCTTGCCGTCATAGCCGTAGGTCAGGTTAACAATCTCAGGAGCAGCTCCGTTGAGGAAATCGTCGAGTGAGTAGTAGCGGTAATATCCTGTACCGTTACGCATATAAGAGTTGAGCGCCATCTGGTGTTCAAACTTAGCTCCAAGCATAATCTTGTGGTTGCCGGCATAGTAGGTAACATCGTCCTTGATGTTCCAGATGTTATTACGCACGGCGTTGTTGTGTGTGAACAGCTCCTTACCGAGTGAAATGTAGGCAGTGTTAGTGCCTGTGCCGTCCATGATGTCTATGAAGGGGAAATCAGCCGAATTGGTGAAACGCACATCATCGAGCTTAGAATAAGTAACCAAGAACTGGTTAGAGAGGTTCTCGGTGAAGCGGCTGTTAAGGTCGAGAGAGAAAGAGTGAACAAGGTTGTCGAGAGCATACATAGAGTTGGCGTAGCTCATTGACATCTGTGAGAAGCGACCGTAAGCCGAGCGTGTACCTCCGTCCATTGAAGATGCGTTGGTGGGGTTCCAGTTGCGGTTCTTCGTATAGTTGTAACGGAATGACAGATGGTGCATGTTGGTGATGTTCCAGTCGAGACGTGCCAACAGCTTGTAGTTGTTTTCGTCGGCAGGGAAGTTTGTCCATGAGCCAGTGTCGTAGCCGTATTTGTCTTTTACAAAGTTAGACACCTTCTCAAGGTCGGCCAATGTCGTACGTGAGATGTAGTTGTCTGCGTCGGCCACGCCGTCCACAGAACCGCGCCAACGGTTAACCACTGTAGGAGTCTTGCTCATTTCTCCGCTGACGAAGAAGAACAGCTTATTCTTGATGATCGGACCGCCGAGAGTGAAACCGTAAGTTGTCTTCTGGTCTTTCTCGCGTGCACCGCTTATCTGCTCGCGCTCAATGGCATCACCGCGCATGTTCTCGTTCTGATGATATATGTAGGCAGTACCCTTGAAGGTGTTCGTACCTGACTTGGTTATGGCGTTCACGCCACCGCCTATGAAGTTAGTCTGACGTACGTCGTAGGGTGATATCACAACCTGCATTTCTTCGATGGCATCGATAGATATAGGGTTGCCACCGCCGGGCAGACCGTCGCTCAGACCGAAGTTGTTGTTGAAGTTGGCACCGTCCACGGTGAAGTTGGCTGTACGGCCGTCAGTACCGGCAAAGCTCATTCCGTTGCCGCCGTAGGGAGACAGACGTGTGAAGTCGGTGATTGAGCGGCTTACTGTAGGCATGTTCTCCAGCTGTCTCAGGTTGATGTTGGTAGAGGCACCTGTTCTTTCTGCAGTAAATTTTGTAGCCTTGGCCGAAACCACTACTTCGCCCAGTTCATTGGCGTCTTCAGCGAGCTTTACGTTCAGGCTGTATGACTCTGCCAACTGCAGCGTCACATCTTTTGTAACGCTCGTTGTGTAGCCTATGTAGCTCACTTTGACGGTGTAGGGGCCGCCCACGCGCATACCGTTGATAGAGTAACGGCCGCTTTCGTTCACCACGGTGTTATAGGTGGTTCCCGACGGCTCGTGCACTGCTGTTACGGTGGCGCCGATAGCCTTGTCGCCTCCGGCCGTAACCATACCGTTGATTCCTGACGTTGTCATCTGGGCCAGCATGGCGGTCGCAGAGAACAACATCAACACGAATAGAATTTCTAGACGTTTTCTCATACTGTTATTGTTTATGATTAAAAATAAAATTTTAATAATCTGACTTAATTTTTCTTTTCTAAGGCGCCTCTGTTACGTCAGAATGCGCCTTACAACTATTCCACATGCAAAATTAATTAAAAAATAGATATATTATGTTACAAGGCGATTAAAGTTGACCTTAAACCCTTAATTTTTTTATATAAACGCCCTTTTCGGCTATTTTGGACGTTAATTTTAATAAAATTTGTTTACTTTAATGCGTCGGCTGTGCATGTGGTGATATGCAAGGTAAGTTAAATTTCAATTGTTCACAGGGCAGCATGTTGTTTAATTCGACAAACATATTGGTGTCTGCAGATGTTTTATTTTTTGGGGGGGCGTACTGTCTCTAATTTTTTCTTTGGCACGTTCGCCTGTGTCTGTAAAAAACAGATGACAATCTGCTAGATATGGAATGGCTGTTTTGCTGTATTCAAACGCTGCTTTAATCAATAATATGCGTGCTTTGTCTTGCCACTAAAACAAATTCATCCTTGCCGTCAGCATAACGGAGCGGCCGCGCAAGTTGTATTCGGAATAAAATTCAGACATGGCAATGTTGTAAGAATAGACATACTTGTGTGTGTTGAGCAGATTGTTGCATTCAAGAGAATATTTCACTCGTTTATGATTCAGGTTAATTTTTAAGTTAAGCAACGCAAATGATTTGTTGCCAATTGCCAAGTTGTTGTAATAGTGGTTCAGTCCAGTGTCAATACTTATGTTCATCGGCATGCTGAGGCTGAGCAGCAAGCTGTTGTTCATTGTGCGTATTGCCTGCATTGAATATCCGTCTGTCGTGCTTCCTTTAGACAGAAACATACTGCTGCCGGCATCGACAGACATGAAGTTGAACGGCTCTGCCTTTATTCCGGCTGTGAATACTGCCGCCTCAGAGTCATATCTCGTTATCTGCTCCTGGCGCAATACGGGCATGTGTCCTTTGCTGTATTGGGCAGTCAGTTTTATGCTTATGTTTTTCCAACTTATGTTTTTGCCTGCCGAAAGCATTACGGCAAATTCTTCACCACGGCTTGATGTGGTGCGGGCATACATGTGAGATAATATTCCGTTGAACGTTTCACCATATATCACTTTTGGACTTCTGCACGAATAAGAGGCATTGAGCGTTATGAATATCATGTTGAACGGATCTTTAAAGTCTATGTCAATGTCTGCTGCCTGCCATGTCATGCGTGGCATATAAGCCTCGTAAGATGCTATTTGACGGTAGTTGGTGAGGATATATCCTCCGTAAAGAGTTGACAATGAAGGGTATCTGTGGTCGGCTGTATAGTGGCCGCTTATTGTCAGATTTGACAGCGCTTTCCATCTGACATAAGCTGTGAGCGAAACGTTGAAGTCGTTGCGGCTGATGCTGTTCTGCTGTATTTTCTGGTTGAGGCTCAGCATTTCGTACATCAGCGGAACGTTTATTCCTGCGTTAAGACTGCCGTCGTAATAGTCTAGCATTGCAGTTATTCCCGTTTTAAGGTGCGACAGATAAGTGTCATTAGCAAAATCGGTTACTCTCGTCGAGGCTGCTCCTGTTGTGTTCAGTACGCTTTCCATGCCGCTGTGGTTATAGTTGAGCGTGGCTTTGGGCGATATTCTGAAGTTTCCTATTTTAATTGCAGACAACATTTCAGCTGAGTTTTCAGTCATGAATCTGCGGCTCTTTACGTCTTGTCTCATCCCCGTATAATTTCCGTTGCCGAAGATTGAGTCATACATGCAAGGCATAACCGTCAGCGCCTGCGGCTTTTCTTCATAGGTGACGAGCGAGTTTACGGCCACGCCTTTATAGTCGTCTTTCTTTATTATCATGCTCAGGCGGTTTTGCATGCTTATGTTGCGTGTCCACAGACTTTGACTTATGGCTGCTTCACTGTTGTCGGTATAGCCTTTGCCGCTGTTCCAGTGAGCTGTCATACCGGCCGTTTCGCTGAGATATAGTTTCTCTTTGTTTATCTTATATTCAAAGTCGCCTTCAGCCCTGTTTTCTGTAGCAGCATCGGCCAACTGTTCCGATATCACGGTGTTGCTCCCGTCGGGAAGCAAATATGTAGTCTTGTCATAACTGTTTCTGTGTTCATGGTCGTTGGAGTAAACAATGTTAAGCCGAGTTTCGTGGTCATCGTCGTTTTTCCATACGGAATTAATGCTTGCTGCGTGCGACTGATTAAAATAATAGTTGTGCTTGTCTATACCAGGCGGAGTAGGGCGCACAATGTCGGTAAACTGTTCAGCTTCGCCACTGTTGTTGCATGATGCAAGTTCTGCCGACACGTCAGTGCCGTCGTTGGCCGTCTTATATGTTGCTATGTGCTGTCTCTTTTTTGAAAAATAAGTCATTACGGCTTCTTCGTGCCACATCATGCCATTGTCGTCGGCACCGACGCCGAGCAGTGCTTCCATATTTAACGTGCCGGCTGCCTCAGGTTTCAGTTTCAGGTTTATAGCTGCCTCGTCTGGAATAACGAGTTTTTTCAGGGCTTTCACTCCCTGATGGTTCTCCATCACCTGAACCGTTGCCACCATCTGTGCCGCAAGATTGTTGGTGGCAATGCTGTAACGTCCGGCAAGAGCGTCCATGCCGTTGATGTAAAGGTGGCTTATATTCTTGCCCTGATAATAAATATGTCCGTTGTCGTCAACCTGAATGCCGGGCATACGCCTTAGCACATCGCCTATTGATATGTCGTTCTTGCCGATAAAGGCGTCGACCGAATAGTTGAGCGTGTCGCCAAGCTGCCAGATTTTACCCGATTTCACCACTACTTCCTGTAGCTCTATCGACTCTTTTTCTGTCTTATAGTTATGTGTTGCCGATATGTTCTTTACGGTTTCGCTTATTTTCTTTATGTTGAAACCGTACACCATGAGCCTTATTTCACTCTCGTTGCTGTCAAACTGCAGTTTATAGCGTCCGTCGCTTTCCGTAAACGTGTATGCAATGACGCTTGTCGTGTCTTTTTCCGACAGCGCCATTACTGTTATGTCAGACAGCGGTGTGCCTTTGCCGTCGGTAATCTTGCCTGTGAATATGGTCTGCGCGAAGGCTACACTATAGGCAGACATTAATATCAAGAGCAGTATGGTGTAACGTTTCATCAGCGATTTTTCCTTTTTCGTTTTGTTATGACTCATTATTCAAGCTCAATCGGGTTGTAAGGCTCAGGAGGATAGTCGCCTGATGTAACCATGTGTACGGTTTTTCTGTCGTCGCTGACAAACAGCTCCTTTGGACCGCCCACGGCCAGTGCGCCTCCCGGGTCTTTATAAATCTTCTTTATCAGAGCCATAATCTTCTCTCTTGTCATCACCTTTTCTTTCATGTTGTGGGCTTTATAAGTTGTTATCATGTCGCCGGGCCGTCCTTTCTCCAGTCCTACGCATGTCCAGATATAGTCATTGTCGTCTGAACTTATCTGCATGATGAGTCCGGGCAGGCCGGCAAACTTATACGGACCGCTATATATGGGAATGTCGGGTGTGTACCATGCCGTGTATTTACGTCCGCGGAACGTGCACGATGCCTTTTTGCACTGATAGCCAATTATTGTTTTGCTTCCGCTTTCCAGCTTCCATTCAATTTTTGGAGCAGCCTCATTGTAGCATAGGTTTGTATAGTTATAATACATCCTGCGCCTTACGTTAAGGGTTTTTGTTTTCGTGTTGGTGAGTATTTCTTCAGGCAGCACGTCGTTTTCGTCGAGTTTCGAAGGATAGTTCTCGTCTTTTTCGTATGCTATCGTGCGCAGAGAGTCGTTAATATGCAGCAGTCTGCTGTAGCAGTAAGTGTAGTTGTATCCGATATCGAGCCTCTGCAGGTCTTTACATACGGATGCACGGTCGGCAGTGTCTTTTACGAATTTAACGTCATAGTAAACCTTTATCCTGCATGAGTCGATGTCCTTCATGTCTTTTTTGCTGATGCTGAACGGACGGCTTATGCCCGATGAGCGTCTGGCTTTGCGTATGTTGCTTTTAACGCTTTTAGCAAACTGCGGATTGTCTTTTATGTCTTGTGCGCAGGATGCGGCACACATAAAAAGTGACAGGCTAATGATGATAACGATGTTTTTCATAATTTCGCGTTTATATGTGATATGACATGCAGTTGCAAATTTAGCCTTTTCTTTAATATCGTGTACTCTGTGTGCATAACTTTTTTTGCCGCTGGTTTAATTTGTTTAAAATTATAATTATATGATGTTGTAATTTGTTTTATTAAAGAAATATAACCACGGATAGATTATAAGAACTTGATAAATACAATATTGTCTTCATTGACACGTTAAATAAATACCAATACAGCTTGTTTATGAAGATTTATATTTTGATATTGCTCGTAATTTGTCCTATTTCTGCTAGTTGTCAGAATGTGGAAAAAGGAATTGTAGTATATACCGATAGTGTTGAAACGCCTGATTATGATAAGACGGCAAAAACGTATGATATTGATACAGATGCACCTGTAGGTTCGCTCATGTCAAGGCTGGGCAAATTTGATGTTTCGTATATTGACAATTCTTTTATGACCGAAGGAGTTAAACGTTGTTTGCGTATGGCTCTTGATGTATGGGAAGACAGATTGAGCATAGATGTTCCTGTACATATTATGCTGGATGCAGGTGAAGACATAGATCCTTCATTAGAAATAAAAACTGCTGTTGCTTATGCTGGCAATGGAAAAAATGCGCTGCCGTGGAGTCTGTTTGCCCAAACAAATGAAAATGAAAAAGACAATATTCATGGCACAATAACAATAAACGCTTTGATAAACTGGAATACATCATGGAGTAGCGATGGGACAGATTGGGGTATTGATAATCTGCAAACAGCCTTGCTCAGGCATATTGCCCATGTGCTCGGCTTTGGTACAAGTGTTGTACAGCAAGAAGGCGAGTTAGGTTTTGCAATAAGACAACAGGCTTCGCCTTTTGATAATCTTGTCAGTGATGGACAAAAAACTTTGGGCAGTCTTGCTGTCGGTGCAACATCAGCTACACTGAATGACTTTTTTAAAGAGGCAATCAGTTTGTATACTCCACATTCAGCCTATAAACTTTTTACTTCACCTACTGGCTATGTGCCATACCGTAGCGGAAATTATTTTTCATTAAGCGGCGACAATATCATGAACTATCCTTATGGCGACCGCACACGTCTGTTGCCGATAAGCGACGAAACTCTTGACGTGATGTCTGCCATCGGATGGAGAATCAATCCTTATGACGTTCACATTAAAGGAAACAATACTGATGTGTTAGGGTATGGCAGTCTTTATACCAGTCATACTTTTTGTGCAGAAGATTCTTTAGGATGTCGTGTCGCTTGTGACTGGATTTATCAGATATACGACAATAATGCTCATAAATATGTAGACGCAGCTGTAGGGCAAGGAGCAGATTTTATTGTGACACCAACTGATGAAGGCTTATCTTATGTTGATGAGTTTATGTGTCTGCAAGGTCGTATTACTTGTATCACTAATGGAAATGAATACACATTTCCATTGACACTTGATGCACGTCCGCAATTTGTCAGTTATAAAATATCAAATGTACAGCAAACCGCCAATTCTGACTATTACAGCTTTGACATTACTATATATTCTCGTGGTGCGACAGGCGGGGATGTAATTGTCTCAAGTGACTACGGTACATTATGCACACTTACATTAACCGATTCGGATGAACATACCCTGCATATATCTGATGCATTGAAGATTGGAGAAACTTATTTGTACGTAAATCTTACTAATAGATATGGAACAACGACTAAATATATAAAAGTGAATCCGCAGTCGACAAAAATTTCAGACATGATAACTACGGTCCAACCTTCTGCATATGATGTATACACAATGCAGGGTGTACTTATAGGTCGAAACATGCAGCTGTCAGCACTTGGTAATGGCTCGTATATAATAAGAAGTAAAACTGATCCATTGAAAGGCAGAAAAATTATATTGAAATAATTGCTTTATGTTATTATATAATAACGCCGCTAGCCATAATGGTTAGCGGCTACTTGTTTATATTTGCATATATATTAAATTCTTTCGTATTATAGTTTGAAAACTTATGTTTTAGAATTTAAACTTTAATGTGATAACAGCCTCTGCCTGCCGGAGCCTGTAAGAGTATGAGTAAATGTCGTTATCACGGAATGTCCTTATAGTGTATTCTTTTCTGTTGGTTATGTTTTTCAGTGCGAGTTCAATCTCTATTGCTTTTCCTGTCCATCTTGTTCCGCCGTCGATTTTTGACACATTCGAGCGGCATCATATATTAATCAAAATAGGAAAAATTTTGGCAAACTTTGGCGACGGTAGATGGAGCTCTATTAAAACAATGTGTCGACATGAATTTGAACTTTTGATATCTGTTTTTGATTATTGTATTTCAAAACGTCAGTTGGCTATTGTCATGTGAAAGTAGGAAAATAGAGTGATTCTGTTGCTTATTATTGGATCAGTTATGCAATTTATGGCGTTTTGAGTGCTAAGATGATGGGTTTTTAGGTGCAAAAAGCATGATGTTGTGCGTTATTATGCCGTTTTTGGCGAGGTAGATGGGCGAGTTTCTTATCAAAAGTGGCAGGTTTTTTAACCGTTACTCTATGAGTTACGACCCAAAAGTGGGCGAGTAATGTTTTTTAACAGTATGAGGTTTTTGCACAAAATTATTGATATATGCATATCGTGTTGGTATATAGATAATTACAGATGCACACGAAAAATGGCTGTTTTTCGTGCCTGATTGCGATTTTTCGGGAAGAATGTGGTTATTGATGCTTACTAAAAATCACAATGTAAGCAAATGATGGTGTTTGCTTGCATTGTGATTTGTGTGGATAAAGATGTTGTATGGGAACTCTTACCCTTATTAATCAGCTCTCGCGGTCAATGGGTTTTGCCGATGTTCTTGCCGTGCGAGTAAGCGTGTACAGCAATTTCGCCGATAATCTTTTCTGCCATTTCGGCGTCTATCGTGCCGCCTTCGGGCAGGCGTGTGTAGTTGGCGTCGTGCTCATCCTGCTGCTCCAGACGGCCGCACAACAGCAGTTCGAAGTTGCGCTTATATTCGTTCACCATGGCCTGATAGAAGTCGTCGGTGCGGCAGGCAAAGCGGACAAGCTCCATGTCGCTGGTTCCGGGCTTCATAAACTCGCGCAGCTGCTGCTCCATCTCCTCTGTTGCGAAGTTGAGGCGCATCAGGGCAAAGAAGGCCTCGCGATTGAAATAGCGTGAAATGTGCTCATAGTGGTTGAGCATGGTTTTCTTTACGTTTATCGGCTCAAAGCCGTTCTGGATGTCGGTGCCGTGCTGCGACTCTATTATTCCGGTGACGAAGTATTTGAAGAAACTTCTCACCACGGCCGCCAGCACGATGTCTTTGCTGATCTGTTTCATATCTTGTCATTGTTATTGTTGTCGTTGTCTTGCAGCGCAGCCTTTATGTTGCGCATCAGTCCGTCGTATTTGGCACGCTTTACGGCGCTGCCTTTGAAGAGCCGGCGATAGTCTTCCACAGTCAGTGATGTCCATTTCTCGCGCGTCATGTTGAGCAGTTCTTCGCGCGGGCGGAGCTGCTCTTCAGTTGTGCCCTGCGCAAACCTATTCCACGGGCAGGCGTCCTGGCAGCGATCGCAGCCGTAGATGCAGTTGTCCATCTTGCAGGCATATTCCTGCGGAATGTCGCCCCGGTTCTCAATGGTCAGGTAAGAGAGACAGCGGTTTGAGCTGAACTCTGTGCGCCGGCTGTCGTCTGTAAGATGCAGGGCGCCGGTGGGGCAGGCGTCTGTGCAGGCGTGACAGTTGCCGCAACGTGAGGGCAGGGGGCTATCGTATTCAAGTTCTGCGTCGACAAACAGCTCTCCGAGGAAGAACATGCTGCCGGCATGTGGGATTATAAGCTGATGGTTGCGCCCAATCCAACCCAGTCCGGCTTTCATCGCCCAATAGCGTTCGAGCACCGGAGCCGTGTCGCAAAAGGCGCGGAAGGTAGGGATTTGAGAATTGAGAATTGAAAATTGAAAATTTTGATTACTCTTTTGGTTGTGGACGGGTAGGTTATTTGGGGCGCTGCCGAGTGAGGATTGTGAGGCGGCATTTGCGCTGCATGGTTTGTCTGCTTTGGGGAGTGTTGCCGCCAGTGTGGCGTTGTTGTCTGTGCGTTCTGTGAGTCCGAGCGTTGAGGCCAGCTTGCGCAGCTTGTCTTTCATTATGTAATGATAGTCTTGGCCCAGGGCATAGACGGCTAATTGTGGCTCGTCGGCGGGTATGCGGCTTGACGGAGCGTAGCTGAGCGCAACACAGACGATGCTCTTTACGCCGGGCATGAGCAGCTGCGGGTTGAGCCTTTTGTCAGTGTTGGCAGCCATATAGTCCATGCCGGCATGGCCCTTACGGCTGAGCCATGCAGCGAATCTTGCTGCCTCTTCGGCTTCAACAGGCTCAGCCTTGGCTATGCCACAAGCAAAAAAGCCGAGGTTGCGTGCCTCAGCTTTTATCGTTTCACTCGAAAGTCTTAAACTCATATCCCTGTTCTTTTAGCCATTTCAGTGCCTCCGGCAGAGCGTATCTCAGTTTGTCGATGCTCTTCAGCGAGTCGTGAAACGTGATGATAGAGCCGTTGCGCGTGTATCGCTTCACGTTTTTCAGCACGTCTTCGGCAGTAAGCCATTTGCTGTAGTCGCGTGTAACGAGGTCCCACATCACGATGCGGTATTTGCGCCCCAGCCAGAAATACTGTTCCCACAGCATCCACCCGTGCGGCGGTCTGAACAGATGCGCGTTGATAAGGCGGTTTGCCTTTTCGGTGTTTGCGCTGTAGGCTTTGGTAGAGTGCTTAAAGCCGCCCCAGTGGTTGTATGTGTGGTTGCCCACCTGATGGCCGGCTTCGACGATTTGTCTAAACAGCTCGGGGTGCTTGCTTACGTTTTCTCCAACCATGAAAAATGTGGCGTGAGCCCCATATTCGGCCAAGGTCTTCAGGATAAACGGCGTTGATTCGGGTATAGGCCCGTCATCGAAGGTGAGGTATACCGCCTTCTCGTTCTTGTCCATTCTCCATGTTGCCCTCGGGTAGAGCCAACGTAGCCATTTGGCCGGCTGTTCTATAATCATCTTTTTTCTTTTTCTTTCTGATGTTAAGTTTATTCAAATTTATAATTGAGAGTCGCGAATGGAGAAATTAAGCAGGGCGTAAGCCAATTATGATTTGTCTTTAGAGGTATTCTCTCGTATATTCCTTCAAGCCAACTCTTTGGCAGTCGGCTTAAATGTCGTGAGAGCAATCATAATTATCCATTCTCAACTCTCAATTATCAATTATAAATCATTCTTCGCCCATCAGTCGTCCGCCTTTGCTCTGATATGTGGCAGCGTCGGCGTTAAACTGCTTCATGAGGCTCTCAGCCCATTTGTTGTCTATCATGTGGGCTATGTCGATGCAAGAGTTCATGACGTATAGGTGCATCATGCAGTCTTGCTGCGACTGCATAAAGCGGCTTCCGCTGAGCGAGTTGTACCAAACCATATACTGGTGTGCGTTCTTGAACACTGAGTTGATGGCCTCCTTAGCCTTTGCCTTGTTGCCCAGCAGGGCGTAAGCCTTGGCTATGTCGATACCTCCGCTGAGATAGTTCATCGGCACATTGTATGCCGGTATGACTTTCTCTGCATATGCCAGGGCCTTGGCTGCCTTGTCTTTCTTGCCCTCCTGTATCAGGTTGAGCGCAAGCTGCGCAAAGAGACGTCTGTGAGTGTAGCAAATGCGCATCACAGTTTCGTCGAGATAGATGCCCTTCTTGTCGAGACCGCCGAACTTGAAGCGTGTCATGAGGTTGGTGTAAACACGCTCGGTGTCGAAGTTCTTCATGCCCGGAGCATTTGTCGTGAACGGTGTGATGCGGTTAGCCAGACCTTCCTGTATGAAGTTGTCGCCAAGGTTCATATAGTTTTCCTGACCAACAGTGATAGCCACGTAGACAGGACGTGTCCAGTTGCATTGTGAAATCATCTCGAGCATCATCAGGTCGCCTTTGTAAAGAGCGTTCTTGCCTTTGAGCGAGATGATCATCTGATCAGGTATAGAGTCGCTCGCCATCATCATGCCGCTCTTTCTTACGGCCTCTTTGTCAATGGTCAGATACAGCGTGTCGGTAGGTATGACATGCATGTCGTCCTTGCCGTCGCGTACCCAATGCTTGAGGACGTTCTTTACTTCAAACGGATTGTCGCCCAATGTGGCCTTTGCCTCTTTCGGGTTAGTCTTATAGAAGTCGAGAATCTGCTGCTTCAGTTCGGGTACAACCTCAACATACTCGTTGGTGCCTGAGTAGTAGTCGAGTCGCGGCCATGTGATAGGCACAGAAGGAGAGTTGTAAGCCTGGCGGCACATCTGATCGATATACCAGTCGGTCTGCAGATAGCTCAGGTTGCAGACGCGTGCGTCTGTCCTTGCTCCCTCAACTTCCTGATTATACCAGAGCGGGAAAGTGTCGTTGTCGCCGTTTGTGAATATAATCGGGTTGCCCTTGTCCTGCATTGACATCAGATAGTTCTGTCCGAAGTCGCGGCATGTGTAGCGTCCGCTGCGGTCGTGGTCGTCCCATGTCTGGCTTGCCATCTGTATAGGAACGAGCAGGCAGAGGATAGACACTATTGCAGACACGGCAGTGCCGTTGATGTTGAGTCGCTTCAGAAGATCGATGATGGCTGCAACGCCAATACCGCACCAGATGGCAAAAGCATAGAACGAGCCTGCATACGCATAGTCGCGCTCGCGTGGCTGCATAGGTGTCTGGTTAAGATATATGACGATGGCCAGACCTGTCATGAAGAACAGGAAGAACACTACCCAGAACTGGCGTATGCCACGCTGTCCGCGGTAAGCCTGCCAGAACAGACCGATAAGACCGAGCAGCAGTGGCAGACAATAGAACACGTTGTGGCCCTTGTTGTCCTTCAGGTCATCAGGCAGCTTGCTCTGGTCGCCCAGACGCCAGTTGTCGAAGAACGGAATACCAGAAATCCAGTTGCCGTGCTCAAGTTCGCCGTTGCCCTGAATGTCGTTCTGACGTCCGGCAAAGTTCCACATGAAGTAGCGCCAGTACATGAAGTTGCACTGATAAGACAGGAAGAAGCGTATGTTCTCCATCTGTGTAGGCATCTTCACGGTTATAGGCTCGCCGCAGCGGTCGTAAGGCACCTGTGTGCCGTCAACTCCGCCCATCCAGCTCTCGTATGCACTAGCGTGTGCGGCATCCCACATACGCGGGAACACCATGTTCTGTGCGTAGATGTAGTCGGTCTTATAGCGAACTATGAAGTAAGAGTCTTTTTCGTCGGCAGAAGCTTTCTCCTTGCGCTGGTATATAGGTGCGCCCTGCTTCATGCGCGGCTTGCAGTATTCGCCGTCGCGGTCAAACTGTACCTGAGAGGTGTAAGCCTGTCCGAAGAGCAGCGGGCTGTCGCCATACTGGTCGCGGCTGAGGTAGCTTCCCAGCGTGAAGATGTCCTCGGGAGAGTTCTGGTCCATAGGCGGGTTGGCCGAAGACCTGATGACGATGAGGGCATAGCTTGAATATCCGATCATAAGCATAAGCATGCAGAGCAGAGCTGTGTGCTTGATGCGTGAGTTTACGAGCAGCTCCTTGCCGCGCTTCCATTTGAGTACGAACCACAGGGCTGCAAGAACTATTATGCCGATGATGAAGGCAGATATGCCGAAACCGTAGAACGGCACGCCGAGCATGGCAACAGAGAGCAGGAACGAAATATTCTCGCGCTTCTGGTTCTTGTTGTTGTAGCTCTCATAGATAGCCCATATGACGATGGCCACGAGCAGTATGATGTAGATAATCTCGCCGGTGTTGAACGGGCAGCCCAGCACGTTGACAAAAAACAGCTCGAACCATCCGCCAACCTTGATGATGCCCGGAACCACGCCGTAGAGGATGGCTGCAACAAGCACAAACGATATGAAGAGTGCTATGAGAGAACCCTTGAGGTTGGCATTGGGGAACTTGCGGTAATAGAACACCAGGACAATGGCCGGAAGACAAAGGAGGTTGAGCAGGTGGACACCGATACTCAGTCCGGTCATGTAGGTGATAAGCACCAGCCAGCGGTCGCTGTGAGGCTCGTCGGCATGGTCTTCCCATTTTAGTATGAGCCAGAACACAATGGCCGTGAACGCTGAAGAGTAGGCATAAACCTCACCCTCAACGGCACTGAACCAGAATGTGTCGCTGAATGTATATATCAATGCTCCCACAAGGCCGCTGGCTTCAATGGCAATGAGCTTGCCTGTTGTCAGCTGGCTCCAGTCTTTCAGAATAAGTTTGCGTGTCAGGTGCGTTATGGTCCAGAAGAGGAACATAATACATGTTGCGCTGAGAAGTGCGCTCATAGTGTTCACCATGAGGGCCACTTGTGACGGGTCGCTGGCAAACTGAGAGAACAGATTGGCTGTGAGCATGAAGAAAGGTGCACCGGGCGGGTGACCGATTTCTAACTTATACCCTGTTGTAATAAACTCCGGACAGTCCCAAAAACTGGCTGTCGGCTCAATGGTGCTACAATATACGAAGGCTGCAATAAAAAAAGCTAACCAGCCTAGAATATTGTCCACTAATTTAAATTGTTTCATTGAATATAACTGTTTTTTATGAATTTCAATTTTCAATAAAATACGTGCAAAGATAATGTAAATCAGAGATAAAACAAAATAAATTAATTTGTTTTAATATTATCTTGAGTTTGTGTAACTGCCTAAGGCATAACATGTTGTGTGGCTTTTGGCCCTCTGCCGCATCTCGCGGCATGTCAATATGTGCTGTGTATGCTTTATATCTATGTGCGTAACTTTTTGATATTCAATGTATTATCATATATGCACCGCTGCTCTTGGCTACACGAAAATTTCAACGCCGTAGATGATGAGCGCATATCGCAGAAATTTTCCGATTATAACGCTTATTACGGTTATGGCAACATTAGAGCGCATCAGGCCGAGTACTATTGTTATGCCTTCGCCGATGACTGGAAGAAAGGAGAAAAAGCCCATCCATGCGCCACGGCCTGCCATGAACCGTTTGGCTCTGTCGAGTTCTTTTTTGTTCACGTGCAGGTATTTTTCAATCCAGTCTATGCTTCCGAGCATGCCGATGCCATAGTTGAGCATGCTTCCGAGCACGTTGCCTATTGTGCCGTAAATAACCAGCTGCCACGGGTCGAGCCCGGCTGCAAGAAGCGCAAGCATAACCACCTCGCTGCTCAAGGGGAATATGCTGCCCGCAAGGAATGCAGATATCAGCATTCCTACATATCCGTAGTTTGTCAGAATTTCTATCAGGGAATCCATAAGTTATATGCTGTTAGTGCTAAGGTACCTGCTGTCAGGCAGCAGAACGTGATGTTTGTCAGCTTTGTATTTGTCAGTGCTATATAGTGGGCTGCCAGTATGCTCGTGCTTATTGTCATGATGCTTAACAGCGGCTTTATGTGCTGCGGTTGTAATATTATAAAGACAAAGGTTATGGCGGTCATTGTTATGAGAATCTCATAAATCATCCTGGTTCTTATCTTGTCCTTATAGCTGTTGCGCAGAAAATGGAAGCTGCCTATTGCGGCGATAATCGTGATGTAAGCAAAAGTAGCTATTACGTGATAATTGCTGAAGTCAAACTGGAATGGCGATGCAAACTGAGCTATCGACTCTATGTGGGCGAGCAGGAGGTCGGCCGTGCCGTTGAAGATGAAATATCCCGACAGAAACCAGTATGGCGCTGTTATGCCGATGAGCGACGCCAGGAGCGAACGCATGCTGAACGACATGAGGTTGGCACGCATCATTATCCATAGGAATGGTACGAAGTATAATATCTGAATGAAAAAGATGCTGGCAATGCCGATGAAGAAAAATGCATAGAACACCAAGCCTTGCGAGCGCTTGTTCTGATAGCATTTGAACAGAATAAGATATGTGGCAACAACACAAAACTGGACGACCCACACGTCTGTGGAATCGAAAAGAAAAGCAGACATGAGCGTAAGTGCCATAAACGAACAGGAAACCATACGGCTGTAGATGCGTATGAGCGAGTTGCTGTTGTTGAGCTCGACCATCAAATAGGCAGAAAGTCCGAACAACAGGAAATGAAGATACAGCTGATTTGCGATGAGGCCGCCTGCCAGCCATATCATAATTGAATAAACTGCCGTCACCGGCAGTGCGAAGCGGCTTCCCGCTATTTTGTTCTGTAATCTTTTTACCACTTCTGAAAACCTTAAATTCTTTAATTATAATGGAAATATATGTTCCAATGAGAACACATTATTATAATAATAGAAGATGGTGTGACAAAATATTGTTAAAGGATGCTTCCGTTATTTGTTAACAGTCTTCCCTTGTAACTAAGGCAGATGTAAAGCTGTTTTAACGGGCTGTTTATTTCGTTTCTGCTCATCGGGCACGAACTTATTTCAGCCTTTTCCTGTAACTACATATTTTGACACACCGTATTGACCTTCAATATTACCTTCCGTCTAGAGGTCTTGTCCTATATCACTGCGGAAGTATTTGTCCTTAAACTCAATCTTCTGAGCTTCTTCAAACGATTTCTTCAAGGCTTCTTCCTTGTCTTTTCCGTAAGAGCTTACGGCTATCACGCGTCCGCCTGCCGTAACGATATTGCCGTCTTTGATGGCTGTACCGGAGTGGAACACGATACTTCCTTCAACTTTGTCAATGCCGTTGATGGTGTAGCCCTTGGCATATTTCTCGGGATATCCGCCGCTTACAAGCATTACGCATACGGCTGCGCGCTCATCGAATTCAATTTCATGCTTGTCGAGATCGCCGTTGGCCACGCCTTCAAAGAGGTCTACGATGTCGCTCTTCAGACGCAGCATCACGCTCTCAGTCTCTGGGTCGCCCATGCGGCAGTTGTATTCGATAACCATCGGGTCGCCGTTGACGTTGATAAGACCGAAGAAGATGAAGCCCTTATAGTCGATGCCTTCTGCTGCAAGTCCGTCTACGGTCGGGCGTATGATGCGGTCTTCAACCTTCTGCATCCATTCTTTTGTTGCGAAGGGCACAGGAGTTACGCTGCCCATTCCGCCTGTGTTGAGGCCTGTGTTGTGTTCGCCTATGCGCTTGTAGTCTTTTGCCTCAGGCAGGATCTTATAGTTCTTGCCGTCTGTCAGTACAAATACTGAGCATTCGATACCGCTCAGGAACTCTTCGATTACAACATTTGCCGATGCGTTGCCGAACATTCCGTCGAGCATTTCCTTGAATTCTTTCTTGGCTTCTTCAAGTGTCGGAACAATAAGAACACCCTTGCCGGCACACAAGCCGTCGGCCTTTAGAACATATGGAGGCTGGAGCGTTTCGAGAAATTTCAGTCCTTCCTCAATGTTTGTGCCGTTGAATGTCTGGTATCTTGCTGTCGGTATGTTGTGGCGCTGCATGAATCCCTTGGCAAAATCTTTTGATCCTTCAAGAACAGCTCCCTGCTTTGACGGACCGATGACGGGGATGTTGGCTGTGCGTGCATCATTCTTGAATTCATCATAGATGCCTTTTACCAGAGGATCTTCAGGTCCTACAACAACCATGTTGATGCCTTTCTCTACGGCAAATTCCTTCAGTGATCCGAAGTCGTCAGCCTTTATGTCAACATTCTCGCCTACATTGGCTGTTCCGGCATTGCCCGGAGCAATATATAGTTTCTCAACTTTGTCGCTTTGAGCTATTTTCCATGCCAGTGCATGTTCGCGGCCGCCTCCGCCCAATAATAATATCTTCATTTTTATGATAAGATTTGTTTATCGTTTTTACTTTAGATAATCCTCAAAATATTGTGTTATTCTTTCATGCAGGTGTACGCTTTGATGACCCATCATGTTGTGTCCCTCGCCGGGATATACAAAGAAGTCGGGCTGCGTGCCTGCCTCGATGCAAGCCTTAAGGAATGAGATGGCATGCTGCGGAACTACAGTCGGGTCAACCGTGCCTATTATTATCTGCAGTTTGCCTTTCAGGTTCTTTGCTTTGTTTATCAGGCTTGTTTCTGCATAACCTTCAGGGTTGGCCTGCGGTGTGTCCATATAACGCTCGCCGTACATCACTTCATACCATTTCCAGTCGATTACCGGACCGCCTGCAACTCCTACTTTAAATACGTCGGGGTAGGTGGTCATGAGCGATGTTGTCATGAATCCGCCGAAGCTCCAGCCGTGAACTCCCATGCGTGTGGTGTCTACATAAGCAAGGCTCTTCAGATATTCTACGCCTTTGAGCTGGTCTTTCATCTCCTCTACGCCAAGGTGGCGGAATGTTGCCTGCTCAAAGTCGCGTCCGCGGTCGCACGAACCTCTGTTGTCGAGGATGAAGAGCAGATAGCCCTTCTGAGCCATATATGTTTCCCAGCTGCGGCTCGCATAGTGCCAACGTGCCTCCACGTTGCGTATGCCGGGGCCTCCGTAGACGTATACAACGGTAGGATATTTCTTGTTAGGATCAAAGCCTATCGGCTTCACCATTCTGTAATACAGGTCTGTGGTGCCGTCGGCAGCCTTGATGGTTCCACAAGAATATTCAGGTACATTGTAGCCTTTCCATGGGTCGGCAGCTGTAAAATAGTTGACGTTTTTAGCGTCGCCTGTGCTTACAATGTTTATCTTGCGCGGCACATCTGGTTCGCTGTAGTTGTCATAAAGATATTTTCCGGTGCTTGACAGAATCATCTCACAATGTCCTCCTGCGCCGCGTGTTGAAGCGTGGAAGCCTTTGCCGTTGTCAAGTAGAGTGCGCTTGCCGGTCTCTATGTTAACCATATAAAGGTTGTTCTGGATGGGGCTGCATTCTGTTGAAAGTATGATTGCACTTTTCTTCGACTCGTTGAATCCTACGAGTTCAAGTACAAGCCATTTGCCGCTTGTTATCTGCTTGAGCTGTTCGCCTTTGGTATTGAACAGATACAGATGGTTATATCCGTCTTTCTCACTCTGCAGTATGAACTTGCTGTCGTCCCAAGGCAAGAATGTGATAGGAGTTACCGGATGAACATATTTGTCGTTATGTTCCTTATAGAGAGTCTCGAGCTTGTTGCCTGTTGTTGCGTCATAGCTTACGAGCGCCATGTCAGTCTGGTCGCGGTTAAGCTCTATCATATAAACTTTCTTGCAGTCGGGGCTCCATGCTATGTTTGTGAAATAGCGGTCTGTTGGGTCGCCTGCTTTCAGATATATTGTCTTTCCTGTCTTCAGGTTATAAACGCCCACTGTAACCTTATGGCTTGTTTCGCCCGCCATAGGATATTTTATTGGCGTTTCGGTGGCTATTCTGGTGTCGATATTAACGAGCGGATAGTCGGCAACCATGCTCTGATCCATGCGGTAGAAAGCCAGACTCTGTCCGTCAGGACTCCAGAATGTGCCTTTATATATTCCGAATTCATCGCGGTGTACGCTCTGTCCGTAAACAATCTCCCTGCTTCCGTCGGTTGTCAGCTGAGTGGTTTTGCCTTCGCCGTCGGTAACAAACAGGTTGTCATCCTTTACAAAAGCAACAGCTCTTGATGCGGCGTTCCATTCTGCGTTGCTTTCGCCTTCGCAGCTCTGGCGCCATATAACCTTCTTCGACTTGAAGTCGATGAGCATGCGCTCTTTCTTGCCGTTGATCAGTACGAGTGATTTTTCGGGATAGGGGAATGAGGCATAGAACAGGTGACGGATTTTTGTGCTGTCGTCTGTTCCGGCCCATTTGTTGATGTCGTCAACAGTAAACATCACGGTCTCTTTGCCGGTTTTCTTGTTGACCAGGCTGCATTCTTCCGTGTCTGTTCTCACGAGTTGGTCACCCCACCATGTAAGATACCTGTTCTTAGGCACCATGTTATGGTAGTTCTTGCCGCCGAAGTTAAGATCTTCTAGCGTAAACTGCTTCTGGGCATTTACAGCTGTTGTTGTTAGCATCATCAGTAATGAAAATAAACCCAATTTGGCTAAAGCCGCAATATTCTTATGTTTCATAATCAAAACGTTTTACGGTGATCGCGTTTGCCTTTGTTGTCTTTGTAGCCTTTTCCGCCTTTGCGTCCGCCCCTGTCGCCGTTGTCGTCGAAGTTGCGGCCCTTGCGCTTGTCGTAGCTAAAATCCTTATGGTCGTCGAAGTCTCTGCGCTCACGGCCGCCTTTTCTGCGCTCGCGTCCGCCGTCGCCGCTGTCTTTGAACGAAATCTTGTGGAATTTGAACGTGCGGATGTCGCCTTCCTCGTTGTCATCCTCCTCTTCAATGCGCTTCTTGAACTCGCGGTTTTTCTTGAAGCGGTGCTTGTCGGCCATGGCGCGTTTCTCTTCTTCGGTCTTCAGGATGTTTCCTTCGCTTCTGAAGTCTTTCAGCTTGCCGTCAAATATCTGATATTTACGGAATTCGCACTCAAGCGAACCGTTGTAGAGAGGTATCTTTATTGATGGTTTCAGGCCTATCTGGTCGAAGCACTCCTCGCGATAACTGAGCACCCATGCATCGTTCTCTTTAAACTGATGTTTCAGTATTTCGCCTATAGTGCGGTAAGTTCCCAGCAGGTCGGGTGTAGATATTCTTTCACCATAAGGCGGGTTTGTCACCATTATAGCCTTTTCAGCAGGCTGCTTAAAGTTCTTTATGTCAGCCTGTTCTATAGTTATGCATTTTGTCATGCCGGCAGCCTTGACGTTGAGGCGCGCCTTTGTAACGGCTGCAAGGTCGATGTCATAGCCATATATATGGTGAGTAAATTCGCGCTCATTAGAGTCGTCGTTGTAAATCTGGTCGAAGAGGTCGCGGTCAAAGTCGGGCCATTTCTCGAAGGCATATTCCTTTCTGAACAGACCTGGGGCCATGTTGTGGGCTATCAGGGCAGCCTCTATGGGCAGAGTTCCCGATCCGCACATCGGGTCAACAAAGTCTGTTTCGCCTCTCCAGCCGGTCATAAGAATCATTCCGGCAGCGAGAACCTCATTGAGAGGAGCCTCGACAGACTCCTGTCTGTATCCTCTTCTGTGAAGACTTTCACCACTCGAGTCGAGCGACAGCGTACACTGGTCTTCGGCGATGTGCATGTTCAGGCGAATGTCCGGGTTGGCCACTGATATGTTAGGACGCTTTCCGAATTTTTCGCGGAACTGGTCTACTATGGCATCTTTCACCTTGTAAGACACAAATTTGGAATGTCTGAATTCCTCAGAGAACACAACCGAGTCAACCGAGAAACTCTTTTTCAGGTCGAGATACTGTGTCCAGTCTATTTTCTTTATTTCGTCATACACCTTGTCGGCCGTGTCTGCCTTGAAGTGTGCAATAGGTTTCAAAATTCTTATTGCCGTGTGCAACTGAAAGTTAGCCCGATACATCATTTCCTTGTTACCGGTGAACGACACCATGCGTCGTCCTGTCTGCACATTGTTAGCTCCAAGCTCTGTCAGCTCCTGTGCCAAAACGGGCTCCAGACCCATGAACGTTTTGGCGATGAGTTCAAATTCTTGTTCCATTATAAAGGTTTTTCTTTGTTATTTTGCGAGTGGTTGTTTTATTGGGTTAATTTGATTTTTTATATTTCCTTTTTTGCAGTTCTATGTCTTTTGGGCTACAAAGCACAGGCCTGCTGCAATCTGGTCTGACAGCAACTTGTGCAGCCGCTCTATGTTAATTCCGATATGATATGTGATTGTTCTGATATTTACCGTCGGCTTCCCATAATATCCGGGACACAAGATAGAACGCGAAAGCTCTATGATTTCTTTAAGCGTCTTGCCTGAAGGAAGCCGATCCCCGTCACGATGCCGGTGAAATAATTCCTTATGAGATTCCGGCTTTGACAGTCGTTCTGTTGTCGTGGTGAGAATCTTCGTTAAATTATCAGTGCTCATGCAATTTTTATATCTATAATTTCTGCAAAATTAATTCATTTATAATTAAAAGCCAAATTTTTTTTACTTTTATTCCGTTTGACTTTTTCATATCCGTTATATGATGTTGCATGTGGCTTGTCCGTGCGGTTTCGCGGCATGTGGCGTCATGCTGTTTAGCTTTTGTTTTTATATGTTTTGACATTGACTGGCATACAACTTGTCGGGCCGGCTTTGTCAAAAAACAGCCAAATTTGTTTTGTTCTGCTCTCAACTTGCATTATCTTTGCATGCCGAAAAGCGATGCCTATGCTTAATGTGGCATACTGTTGCATGGTTTTCAGGCTTGTTTTTGTTTTTTATTCTTATTATTTTCAGATGATATGGATTGGATACACGGCATAATAGAGAATACTCAGTTTCCTTTGTTGACGGCGTTTTTGCTTGGTCTTATAGTGGCACTTCACCCCTGTCCGCTTGCCACCAACATTGCAGCCATGGGCTATATTGCGCGCGATGTGGCTAACTGTCGCCGAGTGTTTCTTAACGGACTTTTCTACACCTTCGGCCGGATGATTGCCTATTCGGTGCTTGGCATGGTGCTTATCGTTGTTTTGCGCAACGGTGCCGACATGCTGTCGCTGGGCCACTGGTTCAGCGAGTGGGGCGAGCGTCTGCTGGCTCCGGTGCTTATAGTCATCGGATTATATTTCATGCTCGGCCATCTGATACACCGCCATGAGCATTGTCCCAATGTGCATTCACGCGGACATCGCTTCCATGGAGCCGGAGGCAGCATGGCTCTGGGGCTTCTTCTTGCCCTGTCGTTCTGTCCAGAGAGTGCCGTGGTTTATTTCGGCATGCTCATGCCTCTTTCTGTCGAGTCGCACGGCGGATTTATGCTGCCCGTAGTATTTTCTGTTGCCACAGCCATACCTACGGTGCTTATGGCCTGGGCTGTGGCTTACGGCCTTGCCGGCTTGTCGGCCATGAAGGAGCGCATGCATGTTCTTCAGCGCTGGGTCAGTGTCGGCGTTGGCGTCCTGTTTATCGGGGCAGGAGTGTTCTGCCTGTTCTTCTGATGCCTTCCGGCTGTCGGTTTTTCCGGTGTCAGCGTGTTTGGCTTCCTTCAAAGCTTATGTTTACATGCTCAAAGCCCATTGCCTTCAGCATCTGCGTAAACTGCCTTTTGGCGTTGTCCTGTGCGTTTTCTATATTTTCTTTTGTAAGGCATCTTGCCTTCATTTTTGCATAGGCGCGCTTATACATGTCGGCCCTGTCCTTGTCGCTCCATGAGCCCGACTCGAAGAACGATTTTGTGCGGGCTTCGTCTATGAAGTTCTCATCGAGCAGCTTTATCTTCGGCAAGGTTATCACGAGCGTGTCTTTGTCGGCTTTTATCCAGTCGGCCTTGGCTTCGCTCATGTCGAATCCGAGGCGCAGTGTGCCGTAGTATATTCGTATCAGCTCGTCGTCCTTAAAGAAGCCTTTCCTCACGGTGTCTATCATTTCCTCGTTTTCAATAGACAGAAACTCCCATTCGCCTATCTCTTTCATCGCCAGCACCTGTGTCGGCGTTATGTCGATTTTGTCGTCTACGTATACCGTGGCCTCGTTGCCCCTGCACGACCTGACAAGATATGCCGACGCAATGATGGCTACAAGGATGACGATGAATATTATAGATAGCTTCAGGCGTCCTATCATCAGCCACATGCTGGCCCATTTGCTCCTTTTGCGGCGGTAGTTATTATTGAATTCTTCCATTTTCGATAGTGTTATTTTCAAGAATCATCGGCAGGTCGCTGTCGGTGAATTTCTTTCTGAACGTTATGGTTATGTTCTCCTCCTTGTATCCCATTTTGGTTATCATTGGTATCAGGGCATGCGCTGCGCTCTCCTTGGCCATGTCGAGTATGCCCAGCCGCGGTATGCTGCTGATTATCGCCGCCCGTCCCTGTTTCTCGTAGTTGGCCATTTCGGCGTCGCTGAAGTTCGACCTTATCAGCGACACGTGTTTCTTTATCTCGTTGTGGTCAATGCGGCTTCCGGTCAGCTCAACCTTCGGGTCGGGCAGTATTATCTCTATCTTGTCGCCGTTGCGCCTTACGTTCTTTTCAGAGAAGTTGCCGAAGTCGATATATGCCTTCAGCGTGGCGTCTATCGGTATGGCTATCTTTCTCGTCGTGAGCGGCACGGAGAAGTCGAACTTCTGCTGCAGGAACGAGCCTTTCAGCTTCACCTGGTCGTCGTGCGTTACAATCTTGTGCACCTGATATTCTGCCGTGTACAGCTTGGCGCATTTCTTTATCTGCATCACCATGACAGGTATGGTGTCTATCTTTTCGGCTTCTCTTTTCACGGGCTTTCTGTCTGTGCATGCCGTAAGCATCATTGCCGCGAGTGCCAGATATAATATTATTGTTTTCATACTTGATTACAAAGTTAATCAAAAAAGTTATAATTACGGCGTCATTCAACCGTTATTTTTTTGCGTCTTTTATATTATTTTGATGTTAAAGCCCGTTTGTTTTTCTCATTGTGTAACCGTCAAATCAAATTTAAGGCTCGTTTAATTATTTTTATTTTGTTCTTCGTGCTATTTGCATTATCTTTGCACGAGTAATTCTTAAAATACTGAAATGAAATTAACGCACACATTGATTTTTATGGCGCTGATGTCGGTCGCCGCCGTGTCTTGCAGCGAGAAGAAACAGCCGAGCAACATCATTGCCCATAAACCTGTAAAGAAGGCGCCCTCAGCTCCTGTGAAGATGCAGAATTCTGATTATGAGGATGCCGTGAGTTGGATAGGAAGTTCTTATAATGTCAAGATAAGCCGCAGGTCAGACACCGGTCTGCCGCTGATTGTAGACGACAGCGGCAACAAGTATTACGACAACGTTATAACGCTGAGCGTCGTACGCCCTGACGGGTCAGAGTTTTTCAACCGCAAGTTCACCAAGTCTGATTTCTCGTCATATATCGGTGAAGAGTATGCCAAGAAGAGCGCCTTGCTCGGCATCGTGCTTGAGAAGGCAGACGGCGACAACCTGAAATTTGCAGCCAGTGTGGGTGCCCCCGACGTGCTCAGCGACGACTATGTGCCGCTCATCATCACTATTTCGCGTACAGGAGGAGTGAGCATTCGGAAAGACTCGCGCATCGACTCTAACAGCGATCAGCCCGACTATGAGGATGAAGGTGTATAGACTGTTGTAACATATTGATAATCAGTAGATTGTAAAAGGCCGTCTTTTAGCTCCTAAAAGACGGCCTTTTACATGCCGAAAGCATACCTTTTGCAGTGTGAAAGGTATGCTTTTGTATTTTTGCAGAATATGTATGCCGGTCTGATTGGCTATTTCCGCTGTCTGAACTCATGCGGAGTTATGTCGGTTATGCGCTTGAAGAACTTGCAGAAGAAACTCGGGTTGGGGAAGTTTAGCTCCTCGGCTATCTGCGCTATCGGTGTGTTGCCGTATCTCAGCATAATCTTTGCGTTGGTTATCAGCGCGCGGTCTATCCATTCTTTTGCCGTTATTCCGCTGGTCTCCTTAATCACAACGCCGAGATAGCGCGGCGTTACGCACATCTTGTCGGCATAGAACGACAGAGCGTGCTCCTTCTTGTTGTAGGTGCTCACCAGCTGTATAAACCTGTCGAACATCTCCCTGTTGTGGGGCTTGTTGTGTTCGTCGGTGTCGTTGTGCTTGTTTTTCAGAAACTTATAGTAGTGGATCAGCGAATATATTATCCCGTCTATAGTTTCGTCAGGACAGTCTTTCTGTCGTGCAATCTCCCATGCCGACAGAAACATCCTGTCGGCAATGTTTATGTCGCTCTGTCCTGGTGTGGCCACAAAGTTATAGGCGTTGCGGTTGTATTCGCCCGGAATTTTTCCGCTGAACACCATGTTCATCTTCTCGTTGCTTATCATCATGCCGCACATCTCGAAGTCATCCGAAAAGTGGTTCACCTGTATTATGCTCCCTCTTCCTATGAATGCTATCGAGTTTTTCTCCAGTTTATAGTCTCTCAGGTTTATCGTTATGCTGGCTTCTCCCGCCTTGATAAATGCCAGGCGGCAGTCTTCTATAATATAAGGTGTGCCTGTCTGAAGCAGGTTACTGAACAGCTTGTGTCCTGTGCGCAGCATGCCGACGTCGCGGCCTATAATCTGTAGTGCGTTTTTCTGCTCGTCGATATTTCCTAGCATGGATTTTATCTCGGAGAATGAAAAACGTTCAGGATACATGTTGTTTGTCTTCATAAAACGTATTTTTTGAGTGCAAAAATAATGAAAATGTGGAATAAAGGCAATAAAATACTCATATCTACACCTTTTTTACGATATTTTAAGTACAAAAGGGACATTTTATAGCTTTATAGGATAATACTTGTAGTGTTATTATTTGCTACCTTTGCACTGTGTTCTTTTAGTTGCCTGTATTGCATTTGTTGCTACATCTTGCAGTGGGCTTATTGGTATGAAATATTAATTATATGTGAATAACAGTGATATGAAACGTTTAATTGTTTTTATTGCGTTGGCCTTGTCGTTCGTGTCGGCCTTCTCTCAGATAACGCTCGACGAGTGCAGGGAGCTCGCCCGGGCCAATTATCCGCTCATAAAGCGTTTTCGCCTGGTTGAGCAGAGTCGCTCTTTGTCGGTGAGCAATGCCTCCAAGGCATGGCTTCCGCAGGTTTCTCTCAATGCCCGCGCCTCTTATCAGAGCGAGGTTACGCGGCTTCCGGTAGACATACCTGGCGTAGAAATCAGTCTGCTTCCTAAAGACCAGTATGATGTCAGCGTTAATGTCAGTCAGCAGATTTACGACGGCGGCAGCGTCAGCTCATCGAAGAGACTTGAAGATGCGCGCAGCGACGTGGAGCGTGAGCAGGTCAACGTGGCCATTTATGATGTCTACGAGCGCATAGATCAGCTTTATTTCGGCATATTGCTGCTTGACGAACAGATAAGGCAGGTAAGGCTTCTGCAAGACGACCTGTCGCTGAGCTATCAGGCTATAAGCGGAATGGTGCGCGGGGGAGTGGCCAACCAGACCGATCTTGACGCCGTTAAGGTGGAGCAGGTGAAGGCCGTTCAGACAGAAACGGGTCTTGTTACGTCGCGTGCCACTTATCTGAAGATGCTCTCAACATTCATCGGCAAGCCGCTATCCGGCAGCGTGAGCCTTGTCCGTCCGGCTGAGTCGGATGTTTCGGGCATGGTCAACAATCGTCCTGAACTCGCCCTTTACAGTGCGCAGAACCGTCTGCTCGACCAGAAGCTCAAGAGTCTCGACACTCATCTGCGCCCGCGTTTAGGTCTGTTCCTGCAGGGCGGCTATGGCAATCCGGCACTTAACATGCTTAAAAACGGCTTTGAGGCTTATTATAAAGTTGGCGCGACGCTTACGTGGAACTTTGGTAGTCTGTATACACGTGCCAACGATAAGCGCAAGATTGAGACCGAAAGACTCAACATACAGGCCGAGCGTGAGGCTTTTCTCTTCAATACCGGCCTGCAGAGCGAACTGCAGCGCGGCAACATAGAAAGTCTGCGCCGCCAGATCAGTCAGGACGACGAGATAATAGCCCTGCGTGAAAACATACGCTCCAAGGCTGATGTCAAGGTGGCAAACGGCATCGAAACCGTCAATGAGATGCTGCGCGACATCAATGCCGTGAGCGAGGCAAGGCTCACAAAGGCCTTTCATGAGATACAGCTTTTACAGGAAATATATAAACTTAAAAACATAAACAACTTTTAGCCGTATGAAAAAGTTTGCATTTATATTCTTGTCCGTGGCCCTTGCGGCATGTTCTTCAGGCAGTTCCGACTATGACGCCACGGGCATGTTTGAGGCCACAGAGGTGATAGTTTCTGCCGAGCAGAACGGCCGCCTGCTCTCGTTCACCGTAGAAGAGGGCGACCGCCTTCAGGCCGGCAGTCAGGTAGGACTAATCGACACCGTTCAGCTCCAGTTGCGCGCCTTGCAGCTCGGCGCCACAAAGGATGTGTATGCCACGCAGCGTCCTGACATAGAGACACAGATAGCAGCCACGCGTCAGGAACTGGCCAAGGCCGAGGCTGAGCAGCGCCGTTATGAGGCTCTGGTGAAGGACAATGCCGCCAACCGCAAGATGCTCGACGATGCAGTGAGCAACGTGCGTGTGCTGCGCCGCCGTCTTGCCGCCCGGCAGTCGTCGCTCGGCAAGAGCACAAGCAGTCTTAACAGTCAGATGACTGCCACAGAGATACAGCGCCGCGAGGTTATCGACCAGTTGCGCAAGTGTCATGTCGTGTCGCCAATAAGCGGCACGGTGCTCGAGAAGTACGCTGAGCAGGGCGAGTATGCCACAACGGGCAAGCCTCTGTTTAAGATAGCCGATGTCGTCGACATGAAACTCAGGGCTTATGTAACAGCCAGTCAGCTCAATTCGATAAAGATAGGGCAGAAAGTTAAAGTCTATGCTGATGAGGGCGAAGACAAGCGGCGTGAGTATCAGGGCGTGATAACGTGGATATCAGACAAGGCGGAGTTTACTCCAAAGACTATACAGACCCGCGACGAGCGCTCAAATCTCGTCTACGCTGTGAAGATTTCTGTAAGAAACACCGACGGTCTAATTAAAATAGGAATGTATGGCGACGTCAGGTTCTGATGCCGGGGGCATAGTATGGGCCGACGGTCTCTGCAAGAAATATGGCAAGACCGAGGCTCTCAGTCAGCTCTCATTCAGCGTTGACGAGGGCGAGATTTATGGCATCATCGGTCCCGACGGCGCCGGCAAGACCACTCTTTTCCGCATACTAACCACGTTGCTGTTGCCTGATGAGGGCAAGGCTGGCGTAGACGGACTTGATGTTGTGGCCGACTATCGCGACATACGCCGCCGCATAGGCTACATGCCGGGGCGCTTCTCGCTTTATCAGGATCTTTCGGTCGAGGAAAATCTAAAGTTCTTTGCATCTGTGTTCAATACTACCGTTGAGGAAAATTATGCCCTTGTGGCTGATATCTACCGTCAGATAGAGCCTTTCAAGGACCGCAGGGCGGGCAAGCTGTCGGGCGGAATGAAACAGAAACTTGCGCTCTGCTGCGCCCTTATCCATGCTCCGCGCGTGCTGTTCCTCGACGAACCAACAACGGGTGTCGACCCAGTGTCGCGCCGGGAGTTCTGGACCATGCTGAAAAAACTGCGAGATGAACACGGACTAACCGTGCTTGTGTCAACGCCATACATGGACGAGGCGTCGTGGTGCGACCGCATTTCGCTTATGCAGGGCGGCCGATTTATGCAGACCGACACACCTGTCGGCATTGTTGAGGCTTATGCCGACAGACTGTTTGCTGTCATGGCTGCCGACATGCACGGACTTATGACCGGACTGAAGGCATGTCCGCTCGTTGCCACTTCGTTCTCGTTCGGTGCAGCCTATCATGTTACGCTCGTGCCAGGTGCAACCCCTGACGCCCTGCGCTCGTGGCTCACGGCAAAGGGCTACGCCGAAGTCGGCATAACGGAGATAAGCCCTTCGGTTGAAGACTGCTTTATGGCATTAATGAAAACATCAGAAAAATGACAGACGAAAAAGTTATAATAGCAGAAAACCTGACAAAGCGTTTTGGCAGTTTTGTTGCCACCGACCATATATCTTTCAGCGTAAGACGCGGCGAGATATTCGGATTTCTCGGTGCCAACGGCGCCGGCAAGACCACGGCCATGCGCATGCTCTGCGGTCTGAGTCGCCCGTCGGAGGGCAGGGCTGTGGTGGCAGGCTTCGACGTTGCTTCGCAGGCAGAGCAGGTGAAGCGCCACATAGGCTATATGAGTCAGAAGTTTTCGCTCTATGACGATCTGACCGTGGCTGAGAACATGCGACTCTTCGGCGGCATATACGGCATGGGGCGCAGACAGATAGCCGAGCGTACAGCCGGCATGCTTGTCGACTTGGGGCTCGAGGGCGAGCGCAACTCTCTCGTAAAGTCATTGCCGCTCGGCTGGAAACAGAAGCTGGCTTTTGCGCTTGCCATATTCCATGAGCCGGAGATAGTGTTCCTTGATGAGCCTACGGGAGGCGTCGACCCTGTTACCAGGCGCCGCTTCTGGGAGCAGATATATCAGGCTTCCGACCGCGGAATAACTGTGTTTGTCACCACTCACTATATGGACGAGGCCGAATATTGCGACCGAATGTCAATAATGGTAGACGGAAAGATTGAGGCTCTCGACACTCCCGCTGCGCTCAAAAAGAGCTTCGGAGCCGACAGTCTGTATGATGTGTTTTTCAGTCTTGCCCGCAGGGCCAGGCGCACTTAGGGCTGGGCGGTGTCAGTATTGTTTTTCGTGTTTATGATAATTATATGATATGAGACGGTTTATTTCTTTTGTCCACAAGGAGTTTTGCCATATCCTGCGCGACTGGCGCACCATGCTTATCCTGCTGGTTTATCCCGTAGTGCTGATAGTGCTGTTCGGGTATGCCGTCACCACAGAGGTTAAGAATGTTCGCGTGGCAGTGCTCGACTTGTCTCACGACGCTGTTACGTCTAAGATTTGCGGGCATATTGCCGCCAGCCGTTATCTCGTCATGGCAGCCGCGCCTCACAGCCGTCCGGAGGTTGAAACCTTGTTCAGGCGCGGCGACATAGATGTGGCGGTGATTTTCGAGAGCGGCTTTGCCGACAATATTCGCCATGGCGGCGATGCCCGTGTGCAGATACTTGCCGACGGCAGTGAGCCTAACCAGGCTGCCGTGCGTGTTCAGTATGTCGAGCAGGTGCTTGCGGCTGCCAAGAGCGATGTCGTGGGAGATGCCGTAGGCCGTGGCTTCACGATAGTTCCCGTTACGCGCATGCTCTACAATCCGCAGCAGAAAAGCGAATACAACTTTGTGCCGGGCGTTATAGGCATGATTCTGTTGCTTATCTGCGCCATGATGAGCAGCATAGCCATAGTGCGCGAGAAGGAGAGCGGCACCATGGAGGTGCTTCTGGCGTCGCCCCTGCCGCCGGCGTGCATCATCCTTGCCAAGCTCGTTCCTTACTTCGTGATATCCTGCATAAACCTTGCGGCCATATTGCTGTTGGCTTTCTATATGCTGCATGTGCCCATGGCGGGCAGCCTGATATGCTTTCTCGGCGTAACGCTGCTCTACATACTCGTGTCGCTCACGCTCGGACTGCTCATCTCTACGCTTGTCAGCACGCAGATTGCGGCCATGATACTGTCGCTGCTGCTCATCGTGCCCACCATATACCTGTCAGGGCTCGTGTTTCCGCTCGAGAGCATGCCGGCAGTTCTGCGCGACATCTCGGCCATTGTTCCGGCGCGGTGGTATATCGATGCGGCGCGCAAGCTGATGATTCAGGGGGCAGATGCCGTTTATGTGGCTGCCGACGCTGCCGTAATGGCTGTCATGGAGGCGGTTTTGCTTGGCGTATCTCTTAAATTGTTTAAAGTAAGATTATAACTGTGTTATGGTGATAAGATATTTGATAGAGAAGGAGTTTTTGCAGATCAGGCGCAACGCCATTCTGCCCAGATTGTTTGTCATGCTGCCTCTTGTCCTGCTCATAGTGGTTCCGTTTGCCGCCAATCAGGAGATAAAGAACCTGAAGTTCTGTGTCGTCGACAACGACCACAGCTCTTTTTCGCGGCGCCTTGTGCAGAAGATAGACGCATCGGCATATTTCTCGCTGGCAGACTATTGCGGCAGTCATTCGGCAGCCATGCGCAGCATAGACGGCGGCAGTGCCGACGTGGCTGTTGAGATAGGACACGACTTTGAGCAGAATCTTGTAAAGACGGGCGTGGCAGACATTAATGTAGAGGCCAACGCCGTCAACGGCATGAAGGGCATGCTGGCTCAGGCATACATGCTTCAGATAATAGCCGACTATGCAGCGCAGCTTGGCGAGGAGCACGGCATTGACGCTTCGGGCGTGAGCCTTGCCGGAGCAGATGTCAGGCCGAGGTTTCTTTATAACGGACAGCTCGACTACAAGATGTTCATGATTCCGGCTGTTATGGCCATGCTGCTCACGCTGCTTATCGGCTTTCTGCCTGCGCTGAACATCGTCGGCGAGAAGGAGAGCGGCACGATAGAGCAGATAAACGTAACGCCGGTGGGACGGTTCAGTTTTATCTTTTCCAAGCTCATTCCTTACTGGCTCATAGGTCTGTTCATGCTTGCGTGGTCGGTGTTTCTTGCGTGGCTCATCTACGGAATGCTCCCGGCGGGCAGCATCCTGTTGCTGTTTCTCTATGCCACCTTGTTTCTGCTCATCGTGTCGAGTCTTGGTCTGATTGTGTCCAACTATTCGGCCACCATGCAGCAGGCGGCCCTGCTTATGTTCTTTTTCCTCGTGATATTCATCCTTATGAGCGGCATGCTCACGCCGGTGTCTGCCATGCCCGAGTGGGCACAACTCATCACCTATGTCAATCCGCTGCGCTATTTCATCGAGGTGTTGCGGGCGCTCTATCTTAAAGGCAGCGGCTTTGCCGACCTTCAGATGCAGTTCTTTGCCATGCTGGCTTATGCCGCCGTATCGTGGACATGGGCTATATGCAGCTACAAGAAGAGTGCGTAGACTTTTCAGCGTGGCATGCGGTACCAGGCTTTATCTTTCAGCCGCCGTTCCGCCCTGCCGCTATCGTGTTTGCTGCATCCTTTTGTTAAGGCCTTTGGATGTCTCGGCTCGATAGAACAATGGTTGATAAAATCTGTAGAGCAATAAGTATAATACTTTTTCCTAAAAACTCGTCACTCGTCACGTTTGCTTTTAACATGTTGACTGTCAATGTGTTGCAGTGTGACGAGTTGACGTCTCAACTCGTCACACTGCAGTGAAAATCCCGGTCAGCCAAAGTCACAAAAGGCATTTTTGAGATAATAATGCCATAATGTGATGAGTTGAAAATCCAACTCGTCACACTCTATCTTGTTGTGTTACAGATATTTACATGCCGATGTGATGAGTGATGAGTTTTTCAGAAAAACTTTTTTGTTTTTCTCCGCATGTGTCCTTTCCTGATTTCGGTTGACTTCAAACCGTTCTTTCCCTGATTAAGGTTGACTCCGGTTAAACTTATAACTGTTATTGGTTGACAAAGTCATTAAAAATTTTGGTTTAATGCCGTGTTGTGAATATCAGATTTTTATGACATTATCATCATTACCCCACGTTCTTGTCATATTGCTATTTATCCAAACAACGCTCCTCATTTTTCCAATATGTCCCCTTTTGCATCCTGATATGCCATGTTTCACATCGCAATATGCCGTTTTTCGCACGGCAAAAGGTGGCATATCGCATAATCTTACCCTTGTTTTACTGGAATATGCTCTTTGAGGTCATGGTGACCTGTTTATAACGGAAATCACGACAGAGTCTTAATCCTTGTTTTACTGGAATATGCTCTTTGAGACATATAGGTTAGAGGACTTTATACCTGGGTACTAATAGTCTTAATCCTTGTTTTACTGGAATATGCTCTTTGAGATTACTTAGATGTAAACGGAGTGACACTGACGATAAATGTCTTAATCCTTGTTTTACTGGAATATGCTCTTTGAGCCAGGCAGGAACTATGATTGTCGTCTCGTTAAATAGAGGTCTTAATCCTTGTTTTACTGGAATATGCTCTTTGAGCCCTAAAGTAGTACTAACAAAAAACAAAAGTCTTAATCCTTGTTTTACTGGAATATGCTCTTTGAGTGGACTCTCCTAAGAAACGGAGCGTTTGAGAAGTACGAGTCTTAATCCTTGTTTTACTGGAATATGCTCTTTGAGAAGATACATTAGGACTCGTAAAAATAGGATATAGAGAGTCTTAATCCTTGTTTTACTGGAATATGCTCTTTGAGATGGCATAACATTGAAAGATATTTATATCACAATGAGTCTTAATCCTTGTTTTACTGGAATATGCTCTTTGAGACTCAATATATTACTGTTATGAAATATTTTATATCGTCTTAATCCTTGTTTTACTGGAATATGCTCTTTGAGTTTGTTAAAAGAGGCATTAAGCGAATTTGATTCTAAGTCTTAATCCTTGTTTTATTGGAATATGCTCTTTGAGATTTAGTAAAGTCAAGGACACTACAGCCACTCTTATACCAGTCTTAATCCTTGTTTTACTGGAATATATTTGTAGTATGTATTAAGTACTTGGTATACAATGAAATATGAATGTTAATGTAAAAATGTCAAAGAACGCTTTGTTATAATCAGAACAACAATATTCAGAATTGTTGTTATAGCATTACATAATGTAAAAATCATCAACGACAAACAAGTTCTTTTTTGCCCGTGTAATGGCTGTGTACATCCATTGGTAGACGAATGGCTTAGGCTGTAAGGCAAAGTTTCTGGGTATGTCGAGATAAACGTTGTTCCATTCGCCTCCCTGTGATTTGTGGCATGTTATGGCATATCCGTAGACACAGCGGAGAGCATTAAGATAAGGGTCGGACATCATTCTGCTCCTGAATGTGTCGGAGTTTTGTTTTATGCCTTCCTTTTTCATTCTTATGTAGAAGTCGATGAACAGTTCCTTTTGCTGCTCTTGCGACAGGTTTATCTGGTTTGAATATATAATGTCGGTGATGATAAGTTGTGAGTAAGCTTTGTTTGTGAACAGTTCCGTTACAGACACTGTTAGGAATGTAAGTCCCGCCCGTCTTATCACGGTGTCGCCAATCTCAGTTATCTTTACGAGGTCGCCGTTCATAAGTCCTGATATGCAGTTGTTCTGGGTGACAAGCAGAAGGTCGTCTGTGGCAAGGGTAAGTTTGTTTATGCCCAGAGCCGGCCTGATGATGTTTGTCAGGATGTCGCATTGTCTGTTTGTGGTGCATATAAGTGTAGACGCATTGTATCCGTGGGCTTTCAGGTCTTTGATGTAAAGCTGGATAAGCTCAGCCTGACTGCCGAGCATGCGTATGTTCTTGCAGCCTTTAAGAGGAAACTTAGCCCATTTCCACGGCTGAGGGTTAAAGTATAGCTTCCTGAGCTTTTGTGACGCCAGCACAATGTCGTTGTCCTTGTTCTGTCTTACTACCTCCGTAAGTTCGGCTTCTTCAACACTGATGTTGAATGTACTTTTCATGTAAGTTCCGGTCAGGGCGGGCGATGTCTTTTGGCTTATTGGCGGCAGCTGGCAAGTGTCTCCCACGAAGACAAATTTGCCATTTATGTCGTATTCGAGAAGGTCGTGCAGCAGGCGGCCGCTGCCGAACATAGCCTGGCTCGAAGTCTTGTCGGGCACGTCAGAAATCATTGAAGCCTCGTCGACAATATAGATGTGTGCAGTATTGGTGTTGTTGGCTTTTGTAACCTCGAATTTAAGCATCAGCTGTCCCGACTTGTCTGTTCCGGTTTTCTCTCTGTCTTCAACAATGGTTTCAAGATCCTGATTAAAGTCGCTGTATTTATAAATCAGTCCGTGCACGGTGGTGGTGGCGTCGCCCGTAATGTTGTTCATTATCTTGGCGGCACGGCCGGTAGACGCAACCATGTGGTAAGGAGTGTTGAATTTTTTCAGCTCGCCGATAAGCGACTTTATCAGTGTTGTCTTACCGGTTCCGGCATAGCCTTTTAATATGAATACACGTTTCTGTGAACTCCTGACAAAATCAATAAGGCGAAACAGGGCGCGTTGTTGTCCTTCACGCAGCGTTATGTTGTTTTTACTCATATTTTCTGAACCGCTTAAAGTGAAATTCTATTTTCTTTGATCCGTCGCTCATTTCCTCAGTTATTCTGTATGATGTGGATGCTACACATGTAATGCCGTGGCTTTGCAGCTTTCTTACAATATTGAATGTGAGATTCATCTCTCCCATGACATGCACTGTAACTTCACGGTCTTTTGCCTTTTCTAATATTTCTGTTACATACTTGTCTGCTATTTCAGATATTTTGTTTTCGTCTTCCAGCGGATCGATGTTTGGGAACGGCATGTCCATGCATTCACCGTAAGCCTTTGCTGCGTCAAGCTGCTCTCTGCTCCATTTTGCTGACGGATGGTTAGACAGATTGATAAACAGGCGTGGCCTTTCCTGTTCTGCCGTTTCTTGGGCTTTGGGCTTTGGAACGTTAAGAATATTGATCATGGCAGTGATACACTCGTCAATGTTTTTTCTTAATTTGTTCGGCGCAACGGGGTTGTTCCTCATACCCGCATGATTGAAGTCGTTGCGCATTTCTTCGAGAGCCTTATATTTGCTCAAAAAAGTGTCATCAACGATATATCCGTCAGACGCTATGATGTCTACAAGTTTTTCAAAATCCTTGTCATTAGAACTTATATACTCATGCTCTTTTTTCTTACGGCGCATGTCGGCTTTGATGATTGCCTTGTTGGCTATTTCACGTTTGTGACTGTCGTTTATAGGTATTCCGTATCTTTCACAGAAAAACGTAGTTATTCCTTCTTTTAGCATGGTTACGGCAGCCTGATACTGCCCTTTGTCGAAGCACCATCTTGCTGCCATGATGCAGTTTTTAGCCGTCTTTTCTGTCGTAAATGCTGTCATGGATAGTTTTATCTTGTCGAGCAAAGGATTTAATGGCTGTATGAATGTTGTTTCGGGCATGTCTGTCATATTATCCAGTGTTGCAGGACAATATACGTCTAAGCCCCTGCAGAATTTCATGCTGTCGACAAACTGCTGTAAGCCGCCTGTAAATCTTTTTAGCGCCTTGGCGTTATTCTTAAGACTTTCATCAATCTTATTTTGTTCATCAGGATTTTGACTATGTGCAAGTTTGAGTACATGTGATGTCTTTTTCTCACAAAGATATTTTAGGCCGTTAACGTCTCCGTTTGATAGAAAATTAGCGGCAGCAAAAGTCCAGTCCTGAAGAATGCTTAGAGGCAAGAGGTCTACTATAGGGGCTTTGTTTTCTGCATGGTCAAGTGCTTCATAGTTACCGTAAGATATGGCAGCCACGTTGACCTTCTTCATGAATTTTGCATAGTTGCTAAGCACAAGGATAAGCATCGGCAAGTATCTGAAACTGTGGGTGAGGTCGACATATAACTCATCGCCTTCTTCAAGAATGTTGTACACAGTGTTGAATATATTCCATGTTTCGCCTTCGTTCTTGCCGTCGTCAATCCTTACTTCTTCTGTCTTTGCAGGAAGAGACATATCCTCTATTATATGTTTTAGTCCGGCATAATCTTCGTGTTCTCCGGTAATTTTGTTACATTTCTGATTATCGGCAATATCCCAGTTCTCGGTTTTAGCCCTGTCTGTCAATAAGATGAACACCCGGTCGTTGTCGGTCCATGATTTAACATTGTGGTATTCAATCAGGGCTTGTTGGATAAAGCGCGTTTCAGATGAAACGAACGTGTCTTTACAGTATTTGCATTTCTTATAGAAACCTGTTCCGAGAACTGATATAAAAACTCTTCTTGCCATGTATTATGCTTTAATTGATTGTAGAATTGAATCAAATTTCTGAGGTATATTCTCAAGCGCGTGTCGTCCTATGATGGCGTATGACTTTGTCTCCTCAATCTTTTCACGTAAGTCAGACCTTAAGAACTGCGATACGAGTACGCTTTTTGACTTGTCGCTTCCATAGTTTTGACGTATAACGCTCATTTTGTTGATGTTGTCTTGTGTTACATCGCCTGATTTACATTCAACAAAGAGTAGTTTATTGCCTGTGTTAACGAGTATGTCTATTTCATTTTTATCGAAATCCTTCAGACGGGCTTCCATGTCGCGTGGGTTGAATGTTACGTTGCGCCATATCTCATATCTGCCGTCAGACCATCTGAATATTGCGTCTGCGACAAGTGCCTCCCACCATCTTCCTTCAAACAACAACTTTAGGGCATCGTGGTGGCAGATGTCAAGTAAGGTTGTGGCGGTGTTGTCTTTGATGCAGACAGACATAGAAGCAGGATTGTACTCATATTCATATTCCTCGGTTACAGATAGAGTTGACAATGTCTTGCTTACATATTGTCGGCGTAATTGATTAAACAGTCTTCTATTTTCATTAATGAAACAAGCTATCTTGTTTGATGCATCGAGCGTTTCTTTATCTGGTGCGGTAGTGTCATAGCTCTTTAGATGTTGTCCTTGTAGTCTGAAAATTGTCTTGTTGTCAACTTTGCCGTTCAGTGGTACGGAGGAATAGGTGTCAAGGTCGATGCATGACACCGAGTCGGTGTATATAATCCTTGCCTTATGCTGTTTGGCTACAATGTATGCACCGATAGCCATTATCTTTGTACCGCCGGTAATGTTGTAAGTTACGTTACAGTCGTTGCCTATCTTGCTGTGTATCTCTTCGCATTTTGATATTATTGATTTTATGTCGAATGCATTGATATCGCAGTATACTTTACACAACAGGCCTTTTTCTTCAAGGACTTTCTTGAGGTTGTGAGCCACTGCTAAGTTTTGCCTTGATCCTAAAACATACACCTCTTCAGAGTTAAACTCAATAATAGGGTAGTAGAGTGGCAAGTTTTCTTTTCCTAATAATGTGATGTGTACTTCTTTCATTGTACTTCTAGTCTTTCATTGTTAGCCGGACGAAACCAAGGAGATCGCAGTCTTTGCTTACGCGGCGCGTCTTGGGAAAATCATACTCCGTGTATCTAAAGTTTTTAGGCCTTGCCGCGTTTATGATATCTGACTGAAAATTGCTGCAACGTTCGCTCCATGCTCCCGTGATAAACCGCCAACCGCTGCCATGTCCTATGCGGAGAACGCATTTTTTGCCTGATTGTCCGCATTGGTCTGTCTTTTCAAGCATATCTTTGCATTTTGATATGTAGATTTCCACTTTATCGCTTTCGTCATCGTCTGCTCTTTCTTCCCAATATTCTATTTCTGATTTAAGCAGGTTGGCTGTATGGGTGTTTATTGCTGAGAACAAAGCTTCCAATGACATCATGCATTTGGGCATACGATGAACTTCTGAACGGGATTTTTCATATCTGTCCAAATCGAGCTTAAGGTCAAAAGTGGCTTCTTCTTCTTCACCGATAGCTTCAATCAGTTGCGGCTTTGATGTGTCCCAGAAGCTTCGGCTTGTCCGTTCGTTGATGTTGACCATATTAAACGCAACTGTATGGTAAACATCTGTGAAGATGGCATCTCTTATTATTAGAAATCTGAAAACGTCTTTTTTCTCATTTTCACCAAACAGGTAGTTTGACATAACCTTATCGTCGATTTTATTTCTGTTGTTATATATTTTCAGCATTTCGGGTTGCATAAGGTTTGCTTCAGTTGCCATTATAGCTGTACGGATAGCTCCTTTGATTGAACTTCCTGGAATGTAAGGCCTGCCAAGGCCGTCGTGGATGAACTCTTTTAATGTTTCGGTAACCCTTTCTCCTCCGAAATAATCAATAATTCTTGCATAGTCTTCAACTTTTGTCCCTTTAGGCGCATATGTATTGATTATTTCGTTAATCGGATTACCCCGTTCTATGGCGCGCACCCAATTATCGATATGCTCAATACCGATAAGGCTTAACACTTTGTTCGGATCTGTTACGGCTACAACGTCATAATCTTCTGAATCTTTAGTAACACAGAAGTCATTGTTCTTAATCAGCATTCTGCCGGAGCCTATATGAACAGGTGTAAGGGTCTCTATCTTTATTTCACTCATAATCTCTGTTTGATTTTGAAAACTATAGGTTTGCCGCTTCTGTAAACGGGATGCATGGCATTGTCGTTCCAATCCGGCTGTAAGTCGACAACTTTACCTTCAAGGTTATAAGTTGTTTCAAATACGGATCCTGTGCTGAACGCATAGACCATCTTTTTCCGAAGATGTCTAAATTGTGAGTTTGTGCTACCTGCCATATATCCTCCACGCTGAATAAGTGAATAAGTGCTGCCGTTGTTCATAATTTCTGCAAGTTCGTCTTGCGTAGGGATATATAGTGACAGCAGTACCGACTTATTGGCTTCGGACGGCTCGTTATATGTAAACGGAAAAGTGTCAACGTTAAACTTTCCACCGCCTACGCTCTTATCCGTACCGATGCCGGTCTCTCCTAAGAGAGTGAACAACTCTTTTAGTTTATTGAGAGTATCGCCTTTTGCATCAGTGATGCAGTAGAGGCCTGCGTTATCGGCATAGTAATGCCAGTCGAAGAAAAACGGTTCAGCATCTTTGCTACCGTCGCGTGATACACTTACTCGTTGGCTTATTTGTGATTTGAATATTAAAGGTTTCTCCTCATCTGCAAATGTACCATCAGGGACAATGAAACTGCCTTTGATTTGTGATTTTTTGATTTTCAAATTATTGCCGGTAGCCATCTCCAACCATAATGATTGTTCGATGTATCTTACTTTTTTCAGCTGTTTGCGGTATTCATGCTCTTCTGCATCAGTTACTGTAATGTCCAGCCGGCCTTGCATGCGAGGCATGAAGAAATATTTATCGTAATACGGAAATGCTGAACTTATGGCAAATGATGAGATAAATGTCTTAATGTCATCGCATAGCCCAGTGTTTGCACCAATTGCCGCCAAGGCTGACGATATGGTGTCGGAATGAAGTTCGGAAGCCGCCATGTCATAGTTCTCATGTCCCGTGCCGATGTGAACGGGTGACAAGTGGCTCATTTTTATGATGGTGTAATCGGCCATGATTAATATGTTTTTACTTCTTCTTTCATTTCTTTAAAAACAACTTGTCCGTATCCTCGTGAACCGTTGCCTCCAAGATAATCATCTTCGAGCAGTCTTATTGCATCTTTGATGGTGTTTCTGAGTTCATCCTCGTTATCTCCATCAAAAATATTCAGTACCATCTCAAGATTGAATTTCGCGCCGGCCGGTACACGTTCGAAGGTACGAGGATTTGGCTTTGCTGTTATTCTGTTTATGGTTACTTCGGTTTTACTTTCAGTGTACAGCAAGTCGGTGTTGTTAAGTTCTTCAGGATTTTTCAATTTTCCATCTCGTACTATTATTCTTGATGGATGTCCATTATTTATATTTATTTCACTTGCCACACCAAAGAGTTTTCCTGCTTTAGTGTTGGGGTCTTTAGTTACATCCCCGTTGTCTGTTTCACCGTAGGCAAGTTCTATCAACGAGCGCATTTTGCCTTTCAATGAACTGCCGGGTATGTAGGGCAACTGGGTTATTGGGTTGCGTACAACGAATTTGTCTGGGCCTCCAATATTTAGAGCTGTATTAGTGCCACCAATGTGTAATCCTGTCTTCAGTACTATTGTTCCTGTATAGATGATTTTCTTTTTCAATTTTATATCGGACATAATTTTTATTTTTTTAGTTTAAACTAGTTTTCTTCACCTCCGTATGCTTTATGGTAAGCCAATACGGCTTCGATTAAGTTACAGAAATTCTTGAAAGTTTTTTCGTCATTAACGTATGTATAGGCATCATCGAAGAAAAATTTAAATAGTTGGACTCCTAAATTTTTCCCCTCTCTTCCTGCTGCATATGCCATCTTTGGACGAAGCAGAAAAAATGAAGACTCACACTTTTTGTAATCTTCTATCTGTATGCGTTTTATTTCACCATATATACTGCGTATTTTAGAATTAGTAAGACCACTTTGTACCAATTCATTTCCTAATTCTTCTGCGTATGTAGGCAACTCTTTGTCTGCTTTATCAATAATCCAATTGGGTTTTATTGGTTTGTACATACGTCTTGCTTTTTCTCTAATTTCTTTTGGTGTCATTTTGATTGATTTTTTAGTTATTTCTTAGTTCAAGTTCAGCCCATCTGCAGGCCATGGCCCACAGTTCTATTGGGTGGTATGAGGTTGTTATTTCTTGTCTGTCAAACTTACGATTCTTGTCGCAGATGTCTGCCATGCAATGTTCTATTATTTTGCAAGCTTCTTTATTCTTTATACGGGATTTCATGCGTCCTAAATCGTATGTCAGTATCCAATATGTCTTTATATTGTTGATTTCATGACATTTTATATCTGCGTTTTCCCAATGACCAAGCAATTTGGAGATGAATGATTTTGGGAGACTTTCATCATTTTTCATTAAATTTACAATTTCGTTTTTAACGGCTTTTATAAGTGGGTACTCCTTGTCGAAGTTCATTGCCATACCTAAGAACGATAGAGAGTTCTTATTTTGAGTTCCGCATTTATGCCCTTTGGCTGTGTCTTCTTCCTTGGCACTAAGTTCGGCACCCTTTATTATCGGGAACTTTTCGTTAATGAATGTTATTCCTCCAGAGATTGAGAAAGCAGGGTTATTGCAGGTAAATTTTTTGAAGTCATTGTGAATGCGCTCGGCTAAACTGATAGTAACACTCCAATCGCCGACAATGAAGACATCATCTCCTCCACTATATATAATAACAGAATGCTCTTTGTCTGTTTCTTCCCATATAGTGTTGAGATAGCCTGAGAAGAAATAATCGAACGATCTGCTTAGTGCCGACATTCGTGACAGAGTGGAACGTTCAGACAATCCGTATTGGAATATATTGCCAAGGTTGTCTACATCCATGCGCAATATGCCTAAGCGGCTGAAGTTTCCGTCCTTAGACTTTATGCAAAGTTCATTAAATTTGTTGCACTCAAATCTGTTGCCTCCGTAGAAATCGAAGTCGAAGATGACATTTCCGCCAAGCTGTATTTGAGTTATGTCGAAATCATTGAAGAGTACAACGGATACATTTTCATCTTGCTTTTGAATTTTACTGAGATCTATGTTGTCGCCGTGGTTTATGAAATAATAATGTATTCCAAGAGCGGCAGGTTCAATATGGGTTATGTGGCTTGGCAACGGCAGTTCTTTTGTTGAGACAATCATCAGCTGATTATCCTGCAATGTCTTTCCCAATTTTATCTGCTCTTTCGTCGTTTTTCTTATTGGATAAAGTTCACCTTCTTTTAAAAGGTCTTCACCAACTCGGAAATATTCTCCCGTACAAACGTCAACAGCTCCATGTCCTTCTGTCATATAAGGGTTGAAGAACGATGCATAGTTTGCTGATATAAGATTCTTTAGTTTGTTGCTTTTCTTAACATCCTTTTTATCAAACAGTTCTTTCCAAATATCGCAAAGATTTCTCTTGCCTTGGCTGGTAAGCTCGTTCGCTTCGATTTCAATACTATCTATTGCTATGTAAAGAGACAATCCGTGAGCGTAATACATTTTGCTTTCTATCTCTTTGATTGTTTCTTCAAGTCTTTCTGCGACAACTTTGGTGTTAGGCGCTAAGAGGTAAAAGCCACCACCAGAGTTATAGATAATATTGGCTTTGAACAGACCAAGTCTATCCAGCAAAAAGCGAACTACAGCATCTGTGAGCAAACGCAGGTAGAAAGAACGGCCTTTAAGGCTTCTAGCTGCATACTTTGACACAATCTGATAGATGTAATTTTGTATTCCGCTTATGTCTGCTCCAATTAATACAAATGGTTTGGCTGTCTGTTTTTCTTCTTTGCTGATGTCATAAAGGCATACTGCTAATGCAGCAGAAGTCTTGGCATAGTCATACAGACTGATATCCGTATCTGTGCTTTGTGTGAAGGGAATGGTGGATGTATATTTTTTCAACAGTGAAAGCAAAGACTCAGACGTAACACGATAATTGTCTGATTTAAGCTTGTCAAACTCGGAGTTGAGACTTTCCCATAGTTTTTGGTAATCAGAAACCGTTGCCGGAATATCGTTATATTCTATTTGTTCTTTGTTTATTGACAGAGACGTAGGAGTTTGGCGACTGTTTCCTTTATTGCGTAAGATAAAGCATGTTGCAGGTATTAGCTTCTTCAGTTGTATCCGTTCTGTGGAACTTTTTGTTGTTTTACTGTCTGAACCTAATGCAAGCATTGATGCATTCTCAATGAATGGCAGCAGTTTGATAGTATCATCATTGCTTATATGATACTTTGACGCTAACGTGGCTAAGTGCTGTTGCATTATGTCTGTATGGTCATCGTTACACGTGACGGATTTAAGGCTGCTGATGCTGTTCAGCATAGCCGACAGATATAAATGTTCTTTCAAATAATCCATATTTGTTGTTCTTATAGTCTTTTTATCATTCCAAATCCAATACTTACACCTTTTCCCAAACCTATGTAATCAGGAAGAGATACATTGCTTTTGAAACGTATGTCGAATCCCATCATTTTTATATTCTTGAATCTATATACTTTTGGTTCATCAACTTGTAAAATTGTTACTTTTATTTTGTTATTGAAGTAAATACCCATTCCTTTTGCAAAAGACAGGATATTACCAACTAGTACATTTTCTAGAATTTGATATTTTTCGATAATATCATCTGTTTGTATGTATTTTTCGTAGTTTATCTTATTGAGTGGTAAATATTTTCGGATACTATATGTAAATTCGCTTTCCCATATTTGCACTATAGTATCGTTTGCGTCAACTTTTTCTATCTCTAATGTAGTTTTTCGGTTTCCTATATCTGCAATATCTTTATTATTATTGATAAAATCAATGATTTTATCTGTTCCTCTTTCTATAAATATTATTGCAGCATTACCGTTTATTCGTTTATATTGTATTAATGGATAATCATACCTGAATGTATTGTCTTTATCATGATTGTGAAATAATATTTCTTGTTTTTTTGTAATTTTTATAATTGCTCCACGTAAATATGGTATTTCATTAAATGAAATAGGATTTGAGAAGTTTAACCTAAAAGTTTTTATATGATTTGTGTCATGTTTTATCATAGATTTGAATGTCTCTTTTTAGTTTTCCAAAAGTGAGTTCTATGATGCAATATTACAAATAAAAAATGAGAAGGACTTATTTTTATTTAGAAAAGTTTATTTTTGTGTGGAAATATTGTTAAGATAATAATTCTATATTGACATATTCGTCTAATATAACCTTTGAATTATTTTGACGAATATGTCAATGACTTTAGAAATGTTATTATGTATCACCAATGCTATTTGTAGATGCTGTTTTGTTGAATAAATTTTTACAGCACAAGTTCAACCGGACAATGGTCGGAGCCGTATATCTCGGTGTGGATGCTTGCAGATTTTATTTTTTCTGTCAGGCGGTTTGACACGACGAAGTAGTCGATACGCCATCCTGCATTCTTCTCACGCGACTTGAAGCGGTAAGACCACCATGAGTAAATGCCTTCCTTGTCGGGATAGAAGTAGCGGAAAGTGTCTGTAAAGCCGCTTGCAAGCAGTTGGCTGAACTTGTCGCGCTCCTCGTCGGTAAATCCGGCGTTCTTTCTGTTTGTCTTCGGATTCTTCAGGTCGATTTCCTTATGAGCCACGTTCATGTCGCCGCACACTATTACGGGCTTCAACTTGTCGAGGCGCATGAGATATTCGCGGAAGTCATCTTCCCATTTCATTCTGTAGTCAAGCCTCTTCAGTCCGTCCTGAGAGTTTGGCGTATATACGGTTATCATGTAGAAATCTTCCATCTCGAGAGTTATTACGCGTCCTTCGTGGTCGTGCTCCTCTATTCCGAGTCCGTAGCTTACGCTGAGCGGCTTATGTTTAGTGAATATGGCTGTGCCGGAGTAGCCTTTTTTCTCGGCATAGTTCCAGTAAGACTCATAGCCGTCAAACTTCAGGTCGAGCTGTCCTTCCTGCATCTTTGTTTCCTGAAGGCAGAAGAAGTCGGCGTCGAGCTGTTTGAATATGTCGCTGAAGCCTTTTCCCTCACAGGCCCGCAGTCCGTTTACATTCCATGAAATTAGCTTCATAATGATGAATGGTTTTATATGGGTTAAAAAATAAAGGGCAGACTTTGTTAAATCTGCCCTCATTTATACTTTTATCGGTTTCTATGTAAAATTAGAATTTTGCCATCTTTATGGCATCAATTGCACACTCGTCACCCTTGTTGCCCAACTTTCCTCCGCTGCGGTCTTTAGCCTGCTGCAGATCGTTGGTGGTGAGCAGTCCGTAGATTACTGGAATCTCGCTCTTGGCGTTAAGACGTGCAATGCCGTAGGTTACGCCCTGACAGATGTAGTCGAAGTGAGGAGTCTCGCCTCTGATAACGCTTCCGAGGATGATTATTGCGTCATATCCGCCGTTGAGCGTCATCTGGTGTGCGCCGTAGATAAGTTCGAAGCTTCCGGGAACTGTCTTTACGTGTATGTTTTCAGGCAGTGCTCCGTGTTTCTCTAGTGTCCTTACGGCACCTTCGAGCAGTGCTCCTGTTATTTCAGGATTCCATTCGGCAACGACGATTCCGAAACACATGTTGCTTGCGTCGGGTACTTTACCGTAGTCGTAGTCAGAAAGATTGTGCAGTGCGGTAGCCATTATTTTACAGAAACTCTTTCAATATATTTGTCAATATCCTGCGAAACGGCAGAGTTAAGATACTTTGTCTTTATATCCTGATAAATCTGCAGAGCTTCGCTCTTCTTGCCCTGGCTCTCGAGAATCTCACCGGCCTGAAGCAGGAATATAGGCGAAATGCTGTTGTTGGTGTTGTCGGCAGCCTCGCTGTCTGCCATGCTTGCAGCCTTCTTGAGATATTCAACGGCCTTGTCGAGCTGCTTAACGTGTGCGTAAGCATTGCCAAGTGCAGCTACGGCTGAGGGGCTTATCATCTGATCATCGGCAGGAGAGAACTTGTCGAGATATGTTACTGCGTCGTTCCATTTGTCGAGGTTTGCATAGCAGAGTCCTGCATAGAGGTTTGCCAGGTTGCCTGCATCTGTGCTGCTGTAGTCAGATGCGATGTTTACGAATCCTACATATCCGGCTCCGTCTCCCTTCAGCGCCTTGTCGTATTGCTGATTAGAGAAATACTCCTGACCTTTAGCCAGTGCTGTGCTTGCTTCCTGCTCTTTTGGGCCTGAAACATAGGTCTCATAGCAGATGATACCTGCTACAACAAGGATAATCGCCACAATGGCGATTGAGATTGTTTTCTTATGTCTCAAGAAAACAGCCTCTTTCTGGTTGAGGGCGTCGTTCATTGTGCCCTTCTGTTCATTAAGATTTGCCATTTATATTTATTTTTATAATTAGCGGTTTATAAAGCGTGGCAAAATTACGTAAATTATCTGGTATTGTGAAATTTATTACATACTTTTTTTGTTTTTCATTGATAAATCGAGTAACTTTGCATGACAAAAGCAGCATTGGGCAATCGTAAATGTGTTATTGCCGGTATATGATTTTTATTGCTGTCCTCAAGTTGATAATTTGTCGGTAAATATGTTTTTAAAGAAGATATCCATAGTCAATTATAAGAACATCAGGGAGGCCACTCTTGACTTGTCGCCCAAGATGAACTGTTTCATAGGGCATAACGGCGAGGGAAAGACCAACATGCTTGATGCTGTATATTATATGTCGTTCTGCCGCAGCGCTTACACAACGAGCGACGCCAACGTGATACGCCACGGTGAGGATTTCTTCGTGTTAGATGCTGTTTATGTAAACGATTATGGCGATGAGGATTCTGTGTTTTGCGGCATGAAGCGCGGCTCAAAGAAGCATTTTAAGCGTAATAAGAAAGAATATAAGAAACTGTCGATGCATCTAGGCATGATACCTCTGATATTTGTCTCGCCGTCGGACACGGTGATGATTGAGGGTGGGAGCGAAGAGAGACGCCGGCTTATGGATGTGGTTATTTCGCAGTATGACAATTCTTATATCGATGCACTTAACCGTTACAATAAGGCTCTGCAGCAGAGAAATACGCTGCTTAAGACAGAGGAAGGGCCTGACATTGAATTGTTGTCGTTGCTTGAGGAACAGATGGCTTTTTACGGAGAGACAATTTATAACAAGAGAAACGACTTTATAGCCGAGCTGACTCCTTTGTTTCAGACGTTTTACAGCCGGATATCTCAGGATAAGGAAGAGGTTTCGTTGGGCTATGTGTCTCATTGTCAGCGCGGTCCGTTGCTTGATGTTATCCGTCGTGACCGCATGAAAGACCTTGCCGTGGGCTATTCTCTTCATGGTGTTCACCGCGATGACCTTGAAATGCTTATTGGCGGATATCCGATAAAGCGTGAGGGCAGCCAGGGACAGAACAAGACTTTTGTCATAGCCCTGAAGCTGGCTCAGTTTTATTTTCTTAAGCGCACTGGCTCAAAGACCACTCCGATACTGCTTCTTGACGATGTGTTCGACAAACTGGATGCGCAGAGAGTGGAGCAGATAGTGAAGATTGTTGCGGGAGACGAGTTCGGACAGATTTTCCTGACAGACACCAACCGCGACCATCTCGACCGTATATTGAGCAGTTCGTCGCTTGATTACAGGCTCTTTTATGTTGATAACGGCGACATTATGCCAAAGGAGGTTGCCGATGTTTAAGCGTGATGTTCAGACTCTGGCGGATATCCTGCAGAAATGTTTGAGGCAGGACGGACTAGAAACGCCACTGCAGCAGAAGCGTCTCATCGACTCGTGGGATAAGGTTGTAGGTAAGGTTATTGCCGGATATACGGCAGAAAAGTTTATCAAGAACCAGACGTTGTTCGTCAAGATTCTTAATCCGGCGCTGCGTGCCGATCTTACGATGATGAGAGACAGACTTGTGAAGAATCTGAACATGGAGGTGGGCGCCAATATCATTGTCGACATAAAGTTCTTCTGATGTTTTTTCGCATGCCGCATTTCGACATGTGTAGCGATGTGCTGATTGCTTTAAAAAAACATAGCAGCAATCAGATTGCGTCATCATTTTGCAGCAAGCCTATTCTTGCTTGTTAGAACTTTCGCGTATTTTTAGAATCATCGGTACGATTTCTTTGTAAATCTTTTTATCGCCGCGGATGTTTCTCAGAAGCAGGTCGCATGCTTTCTCGCCTGTAAGATGCGCCTGGTCCATTATAGCCGAAAGCTTTGGCGTTACAAAGGCGGACGACTCTGCTTCGGTAAAGCCTATGATGGCTACGTCCTTAGGTATGTGCAGTCCGAGGGTCTTTATTGCGTCAAAGGCAGCATAGGTTATGATGTCGTTGAAGGCAAGGATTGCGTCTGGCCTGTCTTCGCGTTTGAGCAATTTCAGAGTTTCGTTTCGCGCACTTTCGTAGTCGATGTTGCCGTTGATGACAATAGAGCGGTCAATTGTGATGTTTCTTTCGCGCAGAGCCTCCAGGTAGCCGTGTTTGCGGCGCTTGACCATGTCGAGATGTGTTGGTCCGCCGATAAATGCGATGCGCTTGCTGCCGGTGTCGATAAGGTGGCGTGTAGCCTGAAGTGCGGCTTCATCTCCGTTTGACACGACAGATGAGAATATGTCAGGAAGGCAAGTGCGGGCAAAGAATACCAGCGGTATACCCATCTTGTTGATTTCTGTGAAGTGAGAATAGTCTACGGTATCCTGCGCCAGACATGCTATAATTCCTTCAACGTACATGCTGACAAAGTTGTCAATGGCTTTTTCTTCTCTAATATGGTCTTCATGGCTGTTGGCTGCCACAACGGCATATCCGGCCTTCGTTGCAAAATCTTCTATTCCGTCGAGTACGGCCGCATAATAATGTGTTACCAGATTCGGCACAACTACACCTATTACTTTGGGCTTCTGTTGCCTCAGGCTTTGTGCGAATGGGTTAGGGCGGTAGTTGAGCTTCTTGGCAAGCTCTTGTACGCGAGTTCTCATTTCCTCACCTACTTCGTGGCTGTTTCTTAATGCGCGCGACACTGTCGCAATGCTGACTCCCAACTGTTCAGCCATTTCTTTTAAAGACGTTCTGCGTGCTGCCATTGCTACCTGTGTTTGTCGAATTGTTGAAGGAATAGTTAAATGATTATTGCAAATGTAATCAAAAAAAATAAAATACGCAAACGTTTACGTAACTTTAATAAAAATCGCTCAAATAGCAATGGCTCATTGCCGGATTTATGGCATACTGAAGGTTATGCGTAGATGTAATGACGTTGCTGACAGCGGTGAAATATTGTTTCCAGGAGCACTATTGAAACGTGTAGATTGAAACCGGAATTTGCGCCTGCGGCACTGGTTGTGGGTATGACAGTTTTCTGATATCCGGTCAGATGGTGAGTATATTGTTTCTCCCATTTGGGGCAGAATGTGTGAAAAAGCACAAACCCTTAAGCCGTTCTGTAGTTAGCTTAAGGGTTCGTGCTATGTCGAGACAATTTAATTTATACTTTTTTGCAGATAAGGAGATTACATGGGCAGAAGCTCTTCGCCTTCAAGTTCACATGAAGTGAATCCCATTTCTTTTGCTTTTTCTTTGTTGAATGCAAAGTATGTGGCTTTACCTTCCGTGCATATCTCGCCTTTTGAGTTTTCTAGCGTAACCTCAATAGTTACCAGGTTGCGTCTTTGTTCGGCTATGTGCGCCCTCAGCGTGATTTGCGGTTCTGTTGTCATTACCGGCTTCTTGTACCTTATTTCGAGATGAGTGGTCATTCCGCTTGTCTGCAGTTTTCTGAAAATCACCCATCCGGCTATTTCGTCAATGAGCGTGCACAATATGCCTCCGTGCATGGTGTCTATCCATCCCTGATAGTGGGTCTGCGGTTTCCAGAAGCTTATTATGTCGTCGCCGTCTTCAAAAAACTCCATATGTACACCTATCGGATTGTCGGGGCTGCATCCAAAACAGTTGTATCCTTCCTTATCCATCCATGGATTTTTAATCTTTCTCATAGGCAATAAATTATTTATGGTTGTTATCTGATTTCAGTGTCACCATGTCTTAGAACGTAAGTCGCATCATAAGCCTTACGCCGTTCTTGGTTGCCGTAGGCAGATGGTTGTAGTTCAGACGGTGTACATACTGAATATGTATAATCTTGAATATATTGTGGATTCCGGCAATTAGCTCAATATACGGACGCTTGCTGTCCATTATGTATGAACCTTCCGGGAATTCCATTAACATACCGTCGCCTGCGTTTGCTGCCAGGGTTGGGTTGTTCTTGTCGGTAAGTGTGCCCCAAAGGCATTTTATGCCAAGCCACTCGCGCCACTTTAGTTTTTTGAGGAGCGGTATGCGGTTGAATATCTTTCCGTTCAAGTCCCACGATATGTCGAGGCTTGCGTATCTGTCGTTAAGGAACTCCATGTTGTTTATCAGGTTGAATGTTTCGTCACTGATGATATACGACAGGTTGGCGGCCGGCATTATGAGCAGCGGGAACGGCACCTTGTTCCATTGTATGCCGCCCTTTGCCAGGATGTCTATCTTTCCCCAGCTGTTCAGCCACAGGCGCTTGTATATGCTTGCTTCGGTGAAGTTGTAGTCGTAGTCGCCTCCGAGGAAACCTTTTATACCTGTGGTGTGCGACAGTGTGAATACTGGTGCGTCGAGGTTTACGGGCAGACGGCGCTGCTTCGTATTTATGAATGTCTCACCCGGAGCATATCTAAGTTCAATGCGTGCCTCGGTTGTCCTGAATTTTCCCTGTCCGATCATGGCGTCTTCCATGCCGACCATAGACAAAGGCTTGAAGAAAAGGTCGCCGCAGGCTTCGTTCTCTTCTGTCTTCAGGCTTATGGTCGTTCTGAATCCCCATTCCTCTTCACGTTCGAACGAGAGCTGCTGGCGGTTGTAGAACATCATTTTTTCAACCTTAGTCCATTTCAGAGCCGTGAACACGTTATCCTTGTCGGTGTGCATGAATTTGTCTGAAGGTGAACATACGTCGTAAGTAGAAGTGAATGTCAGCGTGCGTTTCGGGAACTCTCGCGGAAGATATTCCTTCTTGTTAAACGAGTATGTCAGCTCGCCCTTGTAATAGTTCTTGCGGCTGTCCCATCCGCGTGCATAATATCCAGACAGGAACCAGTGCGGGTTAAGGTTAGCCGTTGTCTGTGCGCTGATACGAGTGCGCACTCCGTCGATGAAGTTAGAGCTTATCATCGTGTTGATAGGTCCTATGTCAACCTTGCTCGGATGGTTCTGACTTCCTGTCTCGACAAAGTTCTCTATGAATGCCCTTACACCAAAGATGATATACTTGAAGGCTTTCTGCTGACTCAGGTTGTTGATGAATGCATCCATCGAACTTTCACTTTTTGTCAGCTCCACGCTTCGGTATTTGTCCCAGAAAGCTTCGTCGCGCATCATGGCATTAGACTCATGCAGCACTTTCGTCTTGCCTTTAAACAGTTTGTCGGGCAGTTCGTCAAAGGCATAGTCGCTCATTCGTGTCGTTCGTATTACTATGGCTTTGGTTAGGAACTTGGCTATCGACATTTCAACGAACATGTCGTCGGTTGTCAAAGCCCAGTCACCTTCGGGCAGGCGGGTGTATTCCTGTATAATCTGAAGATTGTCGACAAAGTTGACGTCGCTTTTCTTTGGAAGCGTCAGGTTGCATCGTTTTACGTGCAGCGTTGAGTCAGCCAGAATCCATATTTCGCCCCTGAATCCGAAGTCCTGCTGGTTGTTGGGCAGAAACTGCAGATGGAAACACTTGTCTCTGTCAACGTATACGGTGTCGACAATGTAGAAGCGGTAAAATGATATGGCGTCCTTGCCGATAGGGCTTGTAAACGGATATTGCAGCAGACGGATCTGGTCGTCATACAGGTCTACGTCTGTGAATACGTCTTTTAGCACGTTGTTCAGGATGTCTCCTGTTTCAATCAGGTCGTTGACACCCGATGAACTTTGTCCCATTATTATCGACTTCTCGGTCTTCGGGTCTTTCCTGTATATGTTTCTTGTAACTGTCTCGTCGACAGACAACGGCAGAATGAGCTTGTTGTTGTACGGACAAGTCTCAATCTGGTTAATCAGCCATTTTTTCTTTTTCAGTTTTTCGTTCTCAAGCTCGGTAGGCTTAATGTCGTTTATGGCGAACGTTATTTTCTGATATTTGTTAAACTGATAATAGTCGTGGTTGGCAAGGTCGGTGCGTTTCTTAGCCGCAATGACACGCTTCATCAGCTCTACGGCCGGATTATTCTTGCGGCTGTATTTGCTTCGCTTCGTCTTCACCGTTACGCCTTTCAGCTGCTTGGTGTCAGTCTTGAGCGTGATTTTCATTTCTGAAGGCGTGTTCGGGCCTATCAGAATGGTGAGTTCCTGATATCCAACGGCGCTGAACGTAAGCTTCTCACCGTTAAGACGCTTTATAGAGAAGCGTCCGTAGGCATTTCCCGATGTAGCAATCTTCTCTTTTTTATATTGCACGCTGGGAAACGGAATGGTGTCGCCGGTGGATTCTTCAACAACAACACCTGTTATTGTCTGTGCGCCTGCTGCCTGTGCTAGTATTAAAAGAAGTAATATCAGAATATTTTTCATTATATGATTTTCTGTTTATTTTGAACCGTTGTTGTTTTTAGCGTATGAAGGGTCCGGTGTCCTTTGCATTAAAGAATCTGACTCAGGTCGGTTATGATCTTGTCAGGTATGGTCTCATCATATTTTTCGTCGGTCCAGCCTTCGCCTTTGAACCATATAGTCTTGCATCCGGCTTTCTTGGCAGGTGTGATGTCCTTGTAGAAGCTGTCGCCTACTACGGTTGTGTCGGCGGGATTTAGCTTCAATGCCTCTACGCCGAGAGTGAATATGCGCGGGTCGGGTTTGCGTATGCCAACGACGGCCGACTCTATAATATTAAGAAACAGATTGTCGAGTCCGAACTCCTTAAGCACCACGCTGATGTTGCCGTAGAAGTTGCTCACGAGCACCATCGGATGATTCTCGTTTATGCGGGTCAGCACCTCGCGGCTGTGACTCGTCTCTCTCTTCACCTCTTCATAAAGGTCTTCGAGTATGGTCTTATGGCTTTTTACATATTCATCCTCTGACACGTTCCAGTAGCCTTCTGCCATGAGATATTCCATCTCTATGCGCAGTTTTGTGTCGAGCGTTTTGTGGAAAGTGTATTCTGGCTGAATTATGGGGTGTGAGCCTAACGTGCGTTCAGCATGAACGTATGCCTCGCGAAACTGTTCTTCAGTTACAGGTATGTTGTGGCGGCTGTAGGCATGCCATAGCACCTTGCCCCAGTGGCGGCCGGCGGTGTCGAGCGTGCCGCCGTAGTCGAAGATATATCCTTTTGTCATTGAATCTTTTTTGTTATTTTCTTGCACAGTGATTCATGCTTCTTGTGCATGTAGATATATAGAATGTTCATCAGCGTTATCTCTATGAGCATGTACACCCACGGGCAGCCGAGCAGGCATGTAACGTAGATGCATATTGCGCGCGTATTGAAAGTCAGGATGTTGGTGTACTTCATCAGCGGACGGCTTCCCTCAAGAAACTCCTCTCTGATGTCGGCCGGCACCTGCGATGCGCTGCCGTATTTTTCTTTCATCACCTTTATCATCTTCTGAAAAGCAGGCGAACGTTTCTCCTGACTCTTGCAGTAGTTGGCGTAGTTGTAGTAGAACAGATGCTCGAACAAGGCTCCGTGCTTGGGCAGCGACTTGTATATCTTTATCTGACTTTCGTAAGTGTCGAGTTCGCTGCCTTCCTTGCCTTTAAGGAAAAACAGGTGTATCTGACGGTAATAGTCGGAAAGCGAGCTCTGAGGCGAATGGCACATCACTCCGGCTATGAAGGCAATGACCCATATCCACAGGCCCCATTGTATGTCAAGTCCGGGGATGGTCTGTCCCATCATGCGGTATGAAAGGGCTGCATATATCGCAAAGAACCACACGTCTCCCGAGAAGCCGTCGAGCACTCGGCCAAGAAGCGTCTTCTGTCCCGTAAGGCGTGCAAGCTGTCCATCGGTTGAGTCGCAGAAGTTGGCAAACATAAGCAGCACGATGCCTGCAATGTTGTGCATTATGTCTGTGTATGAGAACATCCATCCGGCGCCGACGCCCAAGAATATTGACAGTATTGTTATCGTGTTAGGGTGGACGCCTAGCTTCTTCCACATTAGGGCGAACATCAGTCCGATGGGGCGCGTGAAGTGAACGTCGAGCCACTCTTCCGTATCTTGTGATTTCAGTGATGCGTTAAGCATCTCTTTAAAATTGCTCATAAGTTTCTTTCTGTTTTTTATAACGTTACATCTTTTTGCAGATTATCTCTGCCATGGCCTCGGCTGCCTCTTCGCGGCATCTTGAAAAGCTGGGCCAGTCGTTAAAGTCTATTATTGCATACGAACCGTCCTCGCGCACAATGCAGTCGCCTCCGTATATGTCGATGTTTATCAGCGATGCAGCCTTCTCGGCGTCGGCTTTAAGGTGTGCGGTGTCAAACTCATAGTGGGCAGGCTTGCCGTTGACACGCTCGTCGCCGAATTTCGACACGCCGTCGTCGCCGGGATAATATGTCCTGAAAAAGTCGGTGCCCCTGACGCCGTAGAACTTCACGAGGTCGCCCATGACGTGTGCGGTTACCACAATCTGCGTTATGCCTCTTGCCGCAAAAACGGCTATTTTGTTGTCTCTTTCAGTCTCGTCTGCCGCGAACACCACGTCGTCTTTGCTCTGTGCAGCCTCGTCGCCGCGCTTAATCCAGTAGCCACTGTTGCCGGTGAGCGGTGCCACGGGTATGCCGTTGCTTCGCATCACGCTGTCTATGTTGGCCCTTGCGCATGCCCTTACGCCTTCGGGCGAGTTGATTACCGTTGTGCCTAGACGCTGCTGTTCCTCCAGAAAGTTTAGCGTAGAGCTGAGGCGTCCCATGGTAAGAATCATGTCAGCGTGTCCGCATTCGCCCAGTTGCTCTTCCTTTACGGCTGTTGTTTCGTGCCCTTTTGCCTGAAGTCTTGAGCATACGGCGTCCATTATGGCCTTGTCTTTTTCAACGGAGTTAGGTGAGAACTTTTCGGCACGGTATATAGCTATCACCTTCTTCATGACTCTCCGTTCAAAAACTTTTCAGCCTTGGCTATGTCGCCGGCATGGTCAATGTCGAGCACCTTGCTGAAGAGCCTTGCCTTCAGGCGGCATCCTGCTGCAACGAGCGCGCGCTGAAAGTTGCGCATGCGGCTGTCTCCGCGTTCTATACACTGCCGCAGGATGGTTATTGCTCTGGGGGTAAGTCCGTAGATTCCGCCGGAAATAAGTTTGCAGCCGTTCTGCTCGTCGAAGAATCCCGTTATGTTCATGTCGCTGTCTGCTCCTACATACAGCGGCTTTTCGTCGTCGATAAAGTCGGTTACGCCCATCATTCCGTCGGCGGTTCCGTTCTCAACACATTTGTTAAACTCTTTGATGTATTGTGCAAATTCTTTTTCGTGGAATATAGTGTCTACCGTGGTCAGGCAGAACGGGCCGTCTTCAAGATATTTGCTTATTTCGTAGAAGCTGTGCATCGAGCTCGGCGTGCTCTTCACTATATATTCAAGCGGCACGGCTGTTCCGTTAAGACCTTTCTCCTTCAGCTCTGCCAGATGCTGGCTGACGGCAGTCATGTTGCTGTTGCATATTACGATTATTTGTTCCGCGTGGTTATCCATGAACACGCTAATCAGCCGGTCAATCAGGCAAACGCCGTTGACTTTGACCAGAGGTTTGGGGGCATTTACGCCCTCTTTTGCCAACCGTGAACCTTCGCCGGCGGCAATAATGGCATATTTCATAAAGATATCTTTTTACTCAATGAGTGCGCAAAGTTAGCCATTATTGGTGAAAGTAGAAAACTTTTTAGTGTATTTTTGTTTTTGCATAAAGGTTATAATTACAATATCTTAGCCGCATTTCCGCTCTGAATGTGCCTAAAATTAATGTGTTTGAATATCCTTGTTATTTTATCTGCATATCAGTGTCATTAATAAAATTTAATATGTCGGCAGGTCTGTTATTGTGGTTTGTGCCGTTCTGTAATGTCGTCAAGCGGCGGCAATGCCGTTCGTTTATATATATTTATATAGGTGTGGCAGCACTGGTCGCAGCTGTATCAGCCTGCATTTCAGATAGTATATTCATCATTTGTGTCATGCACGGCATGGAGTGTGTGGTGACCTTATAGTATAAAGGATGGTTATGGATTGATGAGGCGCTTGTGCTCGCCGTACATCATATTGCAAAATGTCTTCCGGATAATCATAGCAAAGTGTCAGACGGATTATGTCTGAGTTTTTGTGTGAAATAGAAATGCCTTGTCGTTCATATCAGTGCTTTTGGTAAAGCATGTTTACAAAATGCGGCAAATGTTACGTTTCTTTTTGTAAAAGCATGCCTTTTACCGTTCCAAAAGCCACGTTTCTGACTTCAAAAGCAGTGAGTTTGCAGTGCATTTTGCTGCCTTTTATATGGATTTTATGTGATGATTTGTTGCACAGATTGCCGGGATTTGAACTAACACGCTGATTTAATATGCTTTACGTCTGCACACTATTTCTGCGCTATTTTCGGATAAATGATTTTAATTTTCAAATATCCTCGTTGTGGAACGTCGACAAAAATCATAATGAAAGCATATGGCGGCAGATGCTTTCATTATGATTTGGGTTAAAAGTAATGTAGTTGAAAAAATATTATGTCATGATGCCTGTATATAAAATATTTCGCTATCTTTGCCGTCGGCGGTAGTGCCCGTTTCTCTTTCTGTTATGTCATACGCTGATTGTAGGCACGTGTCTATTGGCAGACAGAGATGTGGTGCAAGCTAAAAACCTTTCGGTGTTTCGGCTCATTGCGAGTAAACATTGTTTGTTTTATTTGATATTAACCTCTAAAATTTTAAGGTAATGAGAAAAAATGTTATTCTTACGGTCATTGCGCTCATGATGTCTTTATCTTCGGTCATGGCTCAAGACAAGGTTTATCAGTTGTCGAGTCATATACTTGACATTAACACCGGTCGCCCTGCGCAGGGCGTAAAGATTGTGTTGTCAAAGCTGTCAGGTGAAAATAACTGGAGCGTCATGGAGGAAAGGACTACCGACGGGAACGGACGCGTTAAGGATTTTCTTGAGAAAAGGACAGGTGCAGACAACCGTGGCGTGTATAAACTTACATATTACGTTGCCCCGTATTTCGAGTCGCAGGCACAAGACACTTTCTATCCATTTATCGACGTGGTGTTCGAGATAAAGGACGATAGTCATTACCACGTGCCGATAACGCTTTCGCCTTACGGATATTCTACTTATCGGGGCAGCTGAACCAGGTGCAATCTGTGCCTTCATGCAGGTCTGTCTGCTGCTTGTCTTATGGCATTATGTGCAGATATGCCTGCCGCATATTGGTGATTAATGTTTTCTGCCGGTGTGTCTACATTGTCCGGGTATTGTTTCTGGCAAGATGTTCCGGCGATTAAGGGAGTAACACATCCGGCAGAAAACATTTTGGTAAATAATAATTCTTCAGTATTCAAGCACACATCCGGTCGGTGCTTATCTCACATTTACGCTCCCTGATCCGGTTACGCTCTCATCATGTTTATTCACCTTGCCTTGGATGTCGATAGAGCCCGAACCTGTTATTTTGCTTTTTGCATAGCCGATGTTGGCGTTGTTAAGCTCTATTGAGCCCGATCCGGTTATGCTGCCGGTAACGTTTTTAATCGTTGCGTTGCTGATGCTTATCGAGCCTGAGCCAGGAATGCCCATGTCGCTTTGTGCCGTAGTGAGACTGTTTATTTCAATGCTTCCGCTGCCCACGACGCCTATTGACGATTCGTTGCATATTATGCTGTTGATAGAAATGTCTCCGCTTCCGGTTATCTTCAGCTTCAGCCTGTCGGTGTCGATGCCCTCTTTGGCGCTGAAGTTGCCTGAGCCGAGAACAGACACGCCTCTTATGTTGGGCGAGGTTACATATACGTTGACATCCTTGCGCGGATTTCTGAGCAGCGACATCAGTGATATGCTTTTCGACTCTTCCTTGATGTGCAGCGTGTTGTCCTTGCTGTATATCTTCATCCGTTTAATGTCTTCCTCATTTCCTGATACTTTTACGGAAGTTTTGTTCCCCTGTATGAAGTAGACGTTGTTGCTTCCTTCAATGCTGATGTCGGTAAAGTCGTTCACGTTTATGTTTCTCTCTACATAATTTTCACTGTTTTTTACGGCATTCTCCGTCTTGCATGCCTGTAGCGCAATGGCCATCAACGGCAATAAAAGTAGTCTGATGTTCATATTCTTCATATTTTTATTTTGTTCTTTATATCATTAAGACGTAACAGGAGCTGAAAAAGTTGCACGCTATCAGACTTTTTTTCAGGATTAATAAATAATTTGGCAAGTCAGACTATGAATCCTGTCGGACGTCGGTCTGTATGTTGTTCAGCTCACTCTGCATATTGATGCTGTTGTCAGTCTTTTAATTTCCTTGGTTGTCTTGCGGTCTGCTTTTATTTGCATAGGCAGTTATGCCGTTAAAGAAAGCAGGTGCTTGCCTGCCTGATGCAGCGTAAAGATACGGCAGGATGACAACGGCTGGTCAGGATAAAAAACGAAAAAAGGTTGGCTCAGGCCTTACGGCCGTTGCCAACCCCAGTTTAAACAGTTTTGATTATCTGAGAATATTATTATTGTCTTTCCTCAAGAAACTTTCTTGCGGCGCGCAGCTGATGGCGCATGATGCTGACAAACTCCTGGCTCTCCTGCAGAATGTTAAGATAGAGCAGCGACACTTTCAGGTTTGTGCTGTTGTCCTGATACATGTGGTCTATCACATTCTTGCGCATTGCTGACAGCTCTTCTTTAAGTTCCTCTGCTATGGCGAGAGTCTCCTGATACAGGTCGTATCTGTTGGTCGAAATCATCTGCTCTGTGTGGTTCATCAGTTCGCTTATCTTGCGGCGCACGCTTTCAAGTTCGTTGAGATAAACCTTAGGCAGCGGGTTGAAGTTGTTGTCAACGTGCTCCTTTATCGGGTCGAGCATACGTTTCAGACAGTAGATAAACTGCTGGTTGCTGTTGGCTCCCAGATGGAACCATGTGTTGCGCTCGATAGCTATGTCTCCCGGTATGCGTCTCATTGCAAGAAGTTCCTTGCGGCGGAATTTCTTCAGCTGCGACTGCTCCTCTTTCAGTGCGCTTCCGCAGTGGCGCAGTTCGCGCAGGCTCTCGTTGCTGATGCCTTCAACTATGCGGTTGTACTGCTCGAGGGCAAATCTTGTTACGAAGCTCTGTGTGCGGGCAACATGCTTTGACAGCAGATCCCATACAATCTCTTTGTCCTTTGTGCGCATCATCAGCTGGAACACGTCGTCTTTCTTCTCCTCCTTCACCTTCTTTGCATAGTTGCGGTTGCTTCTCCAGAGCAGATAGATGTCGAGGCACATGAAGGCAATCATTACGATGAATCCGCCGAAGTGCATCAGGGCACATACTATTGCGCAGACTGCAAAGGCAACGCCGGCTGTTACGAACCATCCGCCGATTACTGATATTACACCTGTTACACGGAACACGGCGCTCTCGCGGCTCCATGCGCGGTCGGCAAGTGAGCTACCCATGGCAACCATGAATGTAACGTATGTTGTTGAAAGAGGCAATTTATAGTTTGTACCAACTACGATGAGCAATGCTGCAAGCACCAGGTTGACAGCTGCACGCACCTCGTCGAATGCTGCGCCCTGAGCAAGTATCACTTCTTCTTTGTTGAATCTGCTGTCAATCCATTTGATGGCTTTGGCAGGTATTATCTTTGATACGGTTTCGCCGATATCCTGTGTGGCTCTTACCATACTGCGTGCCACGCGTGATGATCCGAACATTTCGTCGCCCTCATCCTGACGGCTTAGGTCAACGCTGGTCTTAACCACGTTCTGTGCCTTCTTTGATGTGGCCATTGCTATGATCATTATGATTCCGGCAATAAGCAGATAGAGCAGGGGACTCTTGGCTGATGTCATGAGTGAGTCCATCATGAATGAGTCGTAGTTGCCGTGACCGTTGGCAAGGAAGTCGTTAAGAGAGTCGAGACCGGCAAGAGGCACACCGATGAAGTTTACAAGGTCGTTGCCTGCGAAAGCCATGGCAAGGGCGAATGTGCCGAGAAGCACAATCAGCTTGAACACGTTGATGCGCAGAAGATGGATTATCTCCATGAGTATTGTTGAGGCTATCAGTGTGATAATCATCAGCATTGATGTGTTCTCCTCAATCCATGTACGCGCTGTCTCAGCGATATACGGCGACTTGCCGATACCCTTGATAAGGATGAAGTATGTAAGTGTTGTGAACGCTATACCGCCGAATATGGCTATTGTGTAGCGCAGGTGTTTCTTGTAGTTGAATGTAAAGATCAGTCGTGAAATCCATTGCACGATAATTCCGAAGAAGAAGGCGATGGCCACCGACACGAATATGGCAATGATTACGCTCAGCGCCTTGTCGCTGTTAAGCAGGTCGTAGATGGTGAGTGACGGATCGGCATGCATCTTCAGCATAGCCAGGATGAATGTACCTCCGAGAAGCTCGAACACAAGCGATACTGTGGTTGACGTAGGCATACCGAGAGTGTTGAACACGTCGAGTATGATGACGTCAGTAACCATTACGGCCAGGAATATCGTCATTACTTCCTGAAAGGTGTAGTTCTCCGGCCTCATTATGCCATGGCGTGCCACGTCCATCATTCCGGCGCTCATCACGGCTCCGATAAGTACACCGACGGAGGCAACTATCAGCACCGTACGGTATTTGGCTACCTTGGCGCCAATGGCCGAGTTTAAAAAGTTAACCGCGTCGTTGCTGACGCCAACAAACAGGTCGAAGACTGCAAGCAAAAGCAGAAATGCGACAATTAAAAAATAAATTTCTGTCATAAACTGTAATTTGTTATGAGTGATTCCGTTTTATTTCACGCTGCAAAAGTAGAAAATACGTGTTACAGCGGTTTTAAACAGATGTTTCATTTATGTTACAATTATGACATTGCGCACTTTTTTGGTCGTATTATATAATAAGGTATACCTTTGTGTTTTGTGCCGGCAGCGTTGTGTTATATTAACTTTTTGCAGGTTAAGGTGATAAGAGTTCCGAATAGCACTGTGCCGGTGATAACGGCATAAGGGCCGGCATGGGTGAGTCTTTTTGCGTTGTGAGTCAGACCGCTTGACCATGCAGGCCCTTATGCGCCGATGTTGCAGACGTAGCATTACACCCTCTGCTCGGTGTTGTTCAGTTTCAGCATGTTTTCGGGCACGCTGCTTTTTATTGTATCTATGAGCATGTTGAGCACGGCATGCCTTACGAAGCTCTTTGTCGTCATCATGATAATCTCTCTTGTCGGTATTGGGATGGCGAAGGGGCGTATCAGTTCTCGTTGCCTGTCGGAAAGCTGCGGCAGGGCAAGTTCGGGTATGAAAGTTATGCCCTTGCCGTTCTCAACCATGCGCATGAATGTCTCTATGCTCCCCAGGCTATATGTTGTCTTGCTTGTGCGTGCCTCCTTAAGGTCGCAGAATTTTACCAGCTGGTCGCGGAAGCAGTGCCCCTCGTCGAGCAGCCATATAAATTCGTTGTTAAGGTCGGCCGTGCGTATGCTCTTTTTCTCAAACAGCCTGTCCTCGCGCGACACGTATGCAATGAACTGCTCGTAGAAAAGTGTGGTAGATGCAAAATGTTCCATGTTGTCCAGCCTTACCAATATGGCCGCATCTATTTCGGCCCTTGCGAGGGCTCTTTTTATTTCTTCGGTCTTCATCTCTATGACCTTTAGCTCCATCTCAGGATGCTGCGATGTAAGCTGTGGAAAGAAGCGCGGCAGCAGATAAGGCGCTATGGTGGGCAGTATGCCTATCCTGAATGTTCCGCCAAGAGCCTGCTTGGCCTCAGCAACAATGTCTTTTATCTTTCTTGCGCGTATCAGCACCTTCCACGACTGCTCTATCACTCTCTGTCCTATGTCGGTAGGAGTAACGGGCTGTGCCGTGCGGTCGAATATCTTTATGCCCAGCTCGTCTTCAAGTTTTTGTATCATGGAGCTAAGTGTGGGTTGCGTTACCTTGCAGTATTCGGCTGCCTTGGCAAAGTGGCGCAGTCTGTAGACGGCCACGATATATTCCATTTGTTGTAGTGTCATGTTGCTGTTGCTTTTTGTCTTCAGGCCGCAAACATACACATAAATTCTGAAAAGATAAATTTTTGAGCCGAATATTTTTGTGCTGTCATCATTTGTGGGTATGCCGTTTTGTCTGTTCCGCTGCCGCATGCGGCTTAGTCCCTGCCGCAGCGTGTTTTGCCCTGTTTCAGGCAGGTGTAGCTCCATTTCTTTATGTGCTTTACGGGGCCGTTATAGGTTTTGTCTATCATGCAATAGAAAAAATCTGTTTGCTTTGTTTTGTGGCGCAAACTATCTTTGCATTGTCAAAACGACATAGAGCTGAAATTTAATAATAACAATTTAAAAAACTTATAGAAATATGGAACCAATTATCAATGCACAGATGCCTGAGTTCAAGGTACAGGCTTTTCAGAATGGAAGTTTCAAGACTGTTAGCAACGAGGATTTGAAAGGTAAGTGGGCTTTATTCTTCTTCTATCCTGCCGACTTCACTTTTGTTTGTCCTACCGAGCTCGTTGACCTCGCAGGCAAGTATGAACAGCTGAAGCAGATGGGCGTGGAGGTGTTCTCTGTCAGCACTGATACACATTTTGTCCACAAGGCATGGCACGATGCTTCTGACAGCATAAAGAAGATTGAATATGCAATGCTTGCCGACCCCACAGGCGTGCTCTGCCGCGGATTCGGTGTGATGAAGGAGGACGAAGGCGTGGCTTATCGCGGAACATTCCTCGTGAACCCGGAAGGACTTATAAAGATTGCAGAGATACAAGATAACAGCATAGGCCGTAATGCCGACGAGCTCTTGCGCAAGGTTGAGGCTGCACAGTTTGTGGCAACACACGACGGCGAGGTTTGTCCGGCTAAATGGAAGGCTGGCAGCGAAACACTGAAACCCAGCATAGACTTGGTTGGTAAGATTTAGTCTTTATTGTTCGGCCGGATTTTCTGATATGACATGTCAACGAATCCGGCCTTTCTTGACTTTTACGGACAGCATTTTTTAATTTATAGAAAAAACAGAACGGGTATGTTGGATAAAGGTATATTAGATCAGGTTAAATCGCTTTTGGGCGGACTGAAGTCTGAAATAGGAATTAAGGCCGTTTGTGGCGCTGCGCATACAAAGGCAGAGGAGTTTGGCGACTTCTTGAAGGATTTCTGTTCATGTTCAGACAAGCTGAAGCTTGAACTGACCGTAGAGGATAGTCTCAGACTTGAGTTTACATTATATAAAGACGGCGCCGACACTGGCATCGTGTTCCGTGGCATCCCCGGCGGCCATGAGTTCTCATCGCTGCTGCTTGCAGTTCTCAATGCCGACGGACAGGGAAAGAACATGCCCGACGATATCGTTGCGCGCCGCATCAGAGCCATCGGTGGTGATATAAAGCTGCGCACTTATGTCTCGCTTACATGTACCAACTGTCCTGACGTGGTTCAGGCGCTGAATGTTGTGTCACTGCTCAATCCGTCGGTGAGTCATGAAGTTATCGACGGGGCACTGTGGCAGGACGAGGTTGAGCGTCTCGGCATACAGGGCGTACCGTCTGTTTATGCCGGCGACGAGCTTATCCATGTAGGCCGCGGCGACTTGTCGGCATTGCTGTCTAAACTTGAAGAAAAATTCGGCACTGCTCAGACTGCCGACAGCTTCGAGCCTGTTGAGCGAAGCTATGACGTTGTAGTTGTTGGCGGAGGACCTGCCGGTGCGTCTGCCGCAATCTATTCGGCTCGCAAGGGGCTCCGTGTAGCCGTTGTAGGCGAGCGTGTCGGCGGTCAGGTTAAAGACACCGTCGGGATAGAGAACCTTATCTCGGTGCCTCACACCACGGGCGACAAGCTGGCATCCGACCTTATGAGCCATCTCGGACATTATGCCATTGACGTGTTTGAAAACAGAACGGTGGTGAAAGCCGAACTGGGCGGTAAGCAGAAGTATATCCATGCGGCAGGAGGCGAAAGCTTTGTTTCGCCGGCAGTGATAATAGCAACAGGTGCAAGCTGGCGCAGACTGGGCGTAGAAGGTGAGGCCGACTATATCGGCCGCGGAGTGGCTTTCTGTCCTCATTGCGACGGTCCGTTCTATAAAGGCCGGCATGTGGCAGTCATCGGCGGAGGCAATTCGGGCATAGAGGCAGCCATAGACCTTGCCGGAATATGTTCAAAGGTAACCGTACTTGAGTTTGCAGATGAACTGCGTGCCGACACTGTGCTTCAGGATAAGGCCAGAAGCCTTGACAATGTTGAGATATTCACGTCGATGCAGACAATGAGAGTGATTGGCGACGGCAAGAAGGTGACGGCCATTGAGGTGAAAGACCGCAAGACTGAAGAGGTGAAGACCGTGGAGCTCGACGGCATATTTGTGCAGATAGGTCTGGCAGCAAACAGCAAGTCGTTTGAAGGTCAGCTGGAGCTTACGCCGCGGAAGGAGATAAAGACAGATGCTTATTGCAGAACCTCGATAGCAGGTGTGTATGCTGCCGGCGACGTTACCGACGTGCCTTACAAGCAGATTATAATTGCGATGGGCGAGGGTGCCAAGGCTGCCCTTTCTGCTTTCGACGACAGGGTGAGAGGACTGATATGATGCCTGGGTGCGGTTTAGTTCAATAGGTAATAATCACATATTTTCATTTTATAAGGTTTATAGATTTTTATAACATTATTTTTATTCTTCATGTTAGCATTAGCATGCCTTTTGATCTGCGAAAGGCATGCTTTTGTGTTGTAATATGTGTCCTTTTATATCGTGATATGTGCCCTTTTGCGTTATGATATGCCTTCTTTTGTGATTTATATGCAGGCATATCCTTTGTCGGGTATAATGAGGTTCAGACAACTGATTATAGCTTATGTCTGTAGGTGAGACAATTTTTACCGTAAATGCAGCATGCTTGTGTCATCTAAAATCAGTAAAACGGCTGTTTGAAGTCAACCAAAATCAGGAAGGAGAGGGATGAGAATACACGAAAATATTTTTTGCAGAAACTCGTCACTCGTCACATTCCTTTCCATCTGCCTGATAATGAAGTGGTTAGAGTGTGATGAGTTGAAATTCAGACTCGTCACGGATAATCATGTGTGACGTTTCAAAATCGCAACTCGTCACACTTTAAATCATTGATTGTCAGTTTGTTATGTGTAGATGTGACGAGTGACGAGTTTCTGCAAAAAACTTTTTTCGGTTTGTCCGCAACGTTTTGTGTTATGGGCAGCAATATGCCTTTATGCATTTTCTGCGTTGCTATATAAAAAGAAAGACACCGTTATTTTCAGATAACGGTGTCCATCTTTATGTCGTTTTCCTCATGAGGAATTTCTTTCTCTTTCTGAAAGTCGAAGCATACGCCTATCTTGTAGGCCTGTGGAATATTCTTCAGGAACCTGTCGTAATACCCCTTTCCGCGTCCCAGCCGGTTGTTGTCTGCGTCGAAGCTCATGCCGGGCACGACAGCCGTAGTAATCTTGGCGTAGTCGGTGAAGAGTTTTCCGTTGGGCTCCATTATGCCGTAGCTGCCCACGGCCAGGTCTTCCTTGCTTTCATACACCCTTATTTCCATGTTCTCGCCGTCAATTACCTTTGGCAGCAGCACCGTCTTGCCTTGCCGGGCCAGCAGTTCCACAGTGTCGTGAGTGAACACTTCGTCAGGCAGCGAGTAATACATTAATATAGTGTCGGCATTGGCCACCTCGCTCATGCCGAGCAGCCTGTTCATGATCGGAAGCGACAATTCTTCCAGTTGCTTCCCGGTGAATTGCCGTTTCCTCTCGCGTATGAGTTTTCGCAGTTCCTTTTTTTCCATGGTTATGCTTTTAGATTCATCTTCATGTCAACGTATGGCATTGTTGTTCCCGTCATGGCCGTCTTGCCGTCCTTTTTCTTGTCTTTTGGCTCCGGCTTTTTGGGGAATGCCGCATTGTTCTTAAACACATTCAGCGCAGCCTTTATCACGTTGTCGTCAAGATTGAGATATTCAATCCAGTCTTCCTCGTCCATGATGTTGTATATAATCCGGCTGTTGATGTATCTTTCGAGCAGGTTGTGCGATTTCTTTATCATCAGGTTGCGGCGCTGCAGTCCGTGCTTGTCGGCATAGGTGGCAAACTTGTCTACGGTGTTCTGCTTTACAAGATAGTCGGCAAGCTCCATCATTTCGGTGAAGTTGTTGAGCTTAAGGCGGTTGTCGTCGGTATAGACGAATGCAAACTGCAGTATTAGTCCGCTCATGCTTGCCTCCTTGAAGTATGAAGTTATGCCTAAGGTGTCTTCCGGCACGAAGATGTCAGGCGTTATGCCTCCTCCGCCGTACACTGTGCGGCCAATGCTTGTGTGATAAGCCGGTCCGGTGTGCTTGATGCTGTCCTGTGAGAAGAACTCACCATGCTGATATCTTACCAGCAGGTCTTCCTCATAGTCTTTGTCGTCGCCCATCACGTATGGCTTCTGTATGCATCGTCCTGACGGTGTGTAATAGCGTGCCACGGTCAAGCGTATCATTGAGCCGTCGGGGAAACCGATCTGCTGCTGTACGAGACCCTTGCCGAACGAGCGGCGGCCTATGATTGTGGCCCTGTCGTTGTCCTGCATGGCTCCGGCAAAAATCTCTGAAGCCGATGCCGATGTCTCGTTTATCAGCACTACCAGCGGGATGTTCTGATAGCTTCCGCGCCCGTCGCTCTTGTAGTCTTGTCTTGGCGACTTGCGCCCCTCTGTATATACGATGAGGCGGTTCTTGGGCAGGAACTCGTTGGCCATCTGAACGGCCGACTTCAGGTATCCGCCTGTGTTGTCGCGCAGGTCGATTATCAGGTTGCTGAAGCCTTCCTGAGAGAGCTGTGCCAGGGCGATGAGAAGTTCGGGATAAGTGTTCTCGCCGAAGTTCTTTATCTTGATGTAGCCCGTGTTGTCGTCGAGCATGTATGTTGCGCTGACGCTCTTCTGCGGAATGTCGCCTCGGGTTATAGTGTAATATTTTATGCTCTTTTGTCCGTAGCGCTGCACGCCTATTTTCACCTTGGTGTCTTTAGGTCCTTTGAGGCGTCGCATAGCTTCTTCGTTAGTTACGACCTTGCCCACGAAAGGCTTTCCGTCTACGCTCACAATCTTGTCGCCGGCAAGGATGCCTGCCTGTTCAGCCGGGCCGTTCTTTATTACGCCCTGCACGTGTATGGTGTCGTTTCTTATGACAAACTCAATGCCCACGCCCGAGAACGAGCCTTTCAGGTCGTCGGTGGCCTGCTGCACGTCCTTCGCACTGATGTAGACAGAGTGGGGGTCGAGGTCAGACAGAATCTGAGGTATGGCCTTGTCGACTAGCGAGTCGATGTTAACCGCGTCAACATACTGGTCGTCTATGATGTGCAGCAGATTGTTCAGGCGGTTGCTGCCCGAGTTTATTATGTTCAGGCGGTTGCCTGAAAAGTGGTTAGCGTAGAACGTACCTATTATGATGCCGATAATCACACAAAGAGCCATCAGCAACGGCATCATGCGGTTTGATTTATTCGGATTCATGTTCGTCTGGATTTAGATATATAACTTCTATTTTTGCTCTTTTTAGCAGGTCGATGCCGTCTTCGAGTCTGTATTTTTCACCATAAACTACGCGCTTGATTCCTGCCTGAATTATCAGCTTTGAGCATTCAATGCAGGGCGATGCCGTAACATACAGGGTAGAGCCGTCGCTGTTGTTGGAGCTTCGCGCCAGTTTTGTTATGGCGTTTGCCTCTGCGTGCAGCACGTAGGGCTTTGTGACGTTGTTGTCGTCTTCGCAGACATTCTCAAAGCCGCTCGGCGTGCCGTTATAGCCGTCGCTGATAATCATTTTGTCCTTAACCACCAGGGCTCCTACCTTGCGGCGCTGGCAGTAGCTGTTTTCTGCCCAGATGCGTGCCATGCGCAGGTATCTCAGGTCAAGCAGACGCTGTTTTTCTTCTTTGTTCATTGTGTTTATATGTGAAGAATAGGTTATTTCTCTTACTTTTTCTTGTTCGAAGGCTTTTTTATGCCGTTGCGCTTCAGCAGGGCGTCTATTGTGGGTTCGCTGCCCTTAAAGCGCTTGTAGAGAGTCATCGGGTGTTCGGTGCCGCCCTTTGAAAGGATGTTGTCGCGGAAGCTTTGCGCTGTCTCCTGATTGAAGATTCCGTGCTTCTTGAACACGCTGAAGGCGTCTGCGTCGAGCACTTCGGCCCATTTGTAGCTGTAGTAGCCGGCAGCGTATCCGCCAGCCATGATGTGGCTGAACTGCACCGTCATGCAGGTGTCGGGCAGCTGTTCGGTAACCATGGCTTTCTTCCATGCTTTCTTTTCAAACGGTATGATGTCTTCGTCGAATGTCTCTTTCTTTGTATAGTAGGCCATGTCGAGAAGTCCGAAACTTACTTGGCGCAGACATGCGTATGCTGCCATGAAGTTGCGGCTCTTCACAATGCGGTCGATCAGCTCGTCCGGCAGAGGCTCGCCTGTCTGATAGTGGAAGGCGAACGTGCGCAGAAATTCTTTCTCAACAGAGAAGTTTTCCATAAACTGTGACGGCAACTCTACGAAGTCCCACCATACATTGGTGCCTGAAAGGCTCTCGAATCTTGTGTTGGCAAACATGCCGTGAAGCGAGTGCCCGAACTCATGCAGGAATGTTTCAACTTCGCCCAGTGTCAGCAGTGCCGGCTTTTCGTCGGTAGGCTTCGTCAGGTTCATCACTACGCTTACATGAGGCCTTACGTTTTCGCCCTTGCGGTCGATCCATTGTCCCTGATATTCTGTCATCCATGCACCGCCCTGTTTGCCCTTGCGAGGATGGAAGTCGGCGTAGAACACGGCAAGATAAGAGCCGTCCTTGTCGAACACCTCGTAGGCTTTCACGTCGGGATGGTAAACCTGTATGTCCTTGTTCTCCTTGAATGTTATGCCGTAGAGCCTGTTGGCAAGGCCGAACACGCCCTGAATGACCTTTGAGAGTTCGAAATACGGGCGAAGCATCTCTGAGTCGATGTTGAACTTCTTGAGCTGCAGCTTGTGAGAATAATAGCTGAAGTCCCACGGCATCACCTTGAAGTCTTTGCCTTCAGTCTTCTTTGCCAGTTTCTCGATGTCGCTCACTTCCTTTACGGCAGTAGGCTTGTAAGCGTCTATGAGGTCGTCGAGCAGCTTATACACGTTGCGCGCGTTTCCTGCCATGCGGTTCTTAAGCACGTATTCAGCGTATGTCTTGAAGCCGAGCAGCTGTGCTATCTCGCGTCTCAGATTAACCAGACGCTTGCATATTTCAAGATTGTTTTCTGTATTCTCGTGTGTACACACTGTGTTGCGTGCCATATACATCTGCTTGCGCAGTTCGCGGCATGTAGAATATGTCATGAACGGACTGTAGCTTGGAAAGTCGAGCGTAAACACCCAGCCTTCAAGATTGCGCTCCTTTGCAGCAACGGCAGCAGCCTCGCGTGCCGTGTCGGGCAGTCCGTCGAGCTGTTGTTCGTCAGTTATGTGCAGCGTATATGCCTTGTTCTCTTTGAGCAGATTCTGAGAGAACTGCAGCGACAGCATGCTTGCCTCCTCGGTAAGCTTGCGCAGCTTCTCCTTGCCCTCGTCGTCGAGCAGTGCTCCGCTGCGTACAAATCCGTCGTAGCAGTTGTCGAGCAGTCTCTTTTCTTCAGGCGTGAGCTTGCGGTGGTGCATGTGCACGGCCTTTATGCGCTCAAACAGGCGTTTGTTGAGCCTTACGTCGTTGGCATGCTTTGTCAGTATGGGCTGCAGCTTCTGCGCCAGCGCGTCCATCTCGTCGTTGGTCTCAGCACTGAGAAGATTGAAAAACACGGTTGACACGCGCGACAGCAAGTCGTAATATCCGTCCTTGTCTTCGTCCACGTTGATTATCGTGTTGTCAAAAGTAGGCTTGTCAGGATTGTTTATAGTCTTCTCAATCTGTTCGTCGTCACGGCGTATACCCTCCATGAAGGCCTCCTCAAAGTCTTCAAGGCGTATTTTCTCGAATGGCACGGTGTCGTGCGGCGTGTTATATTGTTCAAAAAAAGGATTTTTGCGTTGCTCTTCTATTCTCTCTTCATTCATACTCACGTTTCCCTAATTTTTGTTTACAAAGGTAGTAATTTTCTTTCTTCTGAATAATAATACGGAAGAAAAATTTAGCTAATATTTGTTATATGTCGGCTTTTGTCTGCCGCTTGTATATCAAATTGGCTGATAAGCTTCCTACATGAGCATTCTTTCGAAAGCATGAACGCAGAATTCACCCCTTCTGAGCGATATAATTCCTTCGTCGTTCATGGCTTTCAGAGCTTTCGATACGTTGAGACGGCTCTCGCTGATCTCTTCAGCGAGCCGCTCCATCTTTATGTTTACAATCTTCTCTCCGGCAGGTCTCAGGCTTCTCTCTTCGATGAATCGGGCTATCTTTTGCCTTATGCCTTTCGGACGTAGTTTCCACATCTGTCTGTCAGAGCGTTGCGACAGTGTGCAGATGATGTTAAGCAGGTTTAGTCTGAATATTTCGTAATTGTCAGACATGAGCATCACTTCTTTCTTTCCCAGACATATCAGGTCGCAGTTTGTCTTTGCCGCAAACGTTCTTGTATAGCGCTGCATCAGTCCGAAAATCCTTTCGGGCTGAAGTATGTTGGGGGCTGCGAGTGTTTCGGTTATCGAGTAGCTCTTGTCGTCCGAATGGCATGTGGTTGTTATCTGACCTTTAACCAGAAAAAAGAGTTTGTTGCAGGTTTCGCCTTCATGCACAATGACTTTTCCTCTTGCGAACGACAGTTGCCTGAATTTCGTTTCCGAGAGTATCTGCTCCAGGTCGTTCCGGCTCATGCCTTGAAAGAGCGGAAGTTCAAGCAAGTGTTCTTGTAGCTCCGTGTGCATGTGGCTGTGCTGTTGTTATTCTGCAATCTTGTTTTTTAGCGACGGCGAATACCATACGGCGTTTTTGCCGTTTTTGTCTGAATAGATAAAATATACCATCAGTTCGGGATGCCTGTCAAGAATGGCTTTTGCCTTTTCAAGTCCCATCACCATGAAGGCTGTGGCATAGGCGTCGGCCGTGGCGCAGTTGTCGGCCAAAACAGTTGCCGACAATATGTTGTGCTGTACAGGATAGCCTGTTATGGGGTCGATGGTGTGGGCATATTTCTTGCCGTCTTTGTAGTAGAAGTTGCGGTAGTTTCCGCTTGTAGCCATTGCTTTGTTGGTTACGTTCAGTATGGTCTGTATTTCCTGATTTGTGTTTAGCGAGTCGTCAACGGGCTTGGTGACGCCGATTTTCCAGGGCAGTCTTTTCTCGTTGATGCCGCGTGTAACAATCTCTCCGCCTATTTCTACCATAAAGTTTTCTATGCCTTTGCTCCTCAGCAGTCGGGCCACGGCGTCGCTTCCGTAGCCTTTGGCAATGGCGCTGCAGTCGAGCATTATGCGCTTGTCGTTCTTTACTATTTGTTTCCCGTCAAGCCTTACTTTCTTATAGCCTATAATCTGTTTCAGACTGTCTATTGCCGCTGGCGTGGGCTTAGTGTCGTTCTTGAATCCGAAGCCCCATGCGTTTACCAGTGGAGCCACTGTTATGTCGAATGCTCCGCCTGTTTCTTCAGATATTTTTTGTGCAAGGTTAAACACGTCTGTGAACATGCTGTTCACTTCAACCTTCTCGTTGCGGTTTACTTTTGATATTATTGAACTTTTGTTGAACGGAGACAGCGATGCGTCAACCTTCTGTAGCTCTGCCTCAATTTCTTTCTGCAGGTTTTTGTCGCTTTGGTATGTGATGTTGTACACCGTACCGAATATGAATCCTGTGTTGTGCTGATAAGGCATTGTGCGCTGCTGCCGCACGATGATTATTGTCCCTATGATTAGAAATATGAGAAAAGCCAGCTGCAGTGCCAGTTTCTTCTTGCTTTTTTCTCTGTTCATCGCTGTTCTTGTTTTAGTCTATTGTCTTTCAGAAGTTTATATGTCTATCGATACGTTGAATGTGCCCCCGATGTTAGATCCTCCGGTCTTTCCGAATCCGGGCACATACCATGAGTTGCCCAGTTCGCCGTCATCGTAGGCTATTCTGCTCTTGTACCTTACGCTCCATCCAAGATGCAGAGGTCCCCATATCTTTGCGTCTACTCCTATTACTGCTTCAATCCAGTGGTAATTGCATTTCACGCCTTTCGCTGAATATACGGCAGTGCTTCCCCATACGGGGTCGGTGATATCTGGATGCGACAGGTCGTATTTAAACGAAGTGAAAGCGTATCTTGCGCCGGCATAAAGCCTGTATATGTCGTGCTTGTTTTTTAGCAGATTGAAGTCGATACCGATTTTTGCGTATGGTGCGCTCGTCTTGTATGATATTTTGGTGACGTCGTTGTCGTGGTCTGCCTTGCCGAGGCCAAGCTCAAACACAGGGAAGTATTTGTCGCGCAGGTTTATTCGTAGCGCGGCTTCATACTGTCCGTAGTCGCCAAGAAACATCTGTGCCGGTCCGACCAGGTCTACTGATACGGCAAAGCCCCTTAACAGGGGCACGCTGTCTTTCTTCTCCACGTTCTTTTCCTGCGCGTTGGCCGTTGAGGCCAGTAGGAGCATCAGGCTAATTGCTATGCTTGAAATATATGAAAAAATGTTTCTTCGATGTGTCATAGTTCACGTCCTGATTGTTTATTGTTATCGAGTCGATGGCGTTGTGCGTGCAGCTTACGGATGTTATCTTGTGGAAGAATGCCGGTGCGCAGTCAACCGACTCGAAGTGGGGCTTGTTCTCTTTCTCTACGGTCACTGTGTCAAGTTTTGTAGTCTTGTATAAAGTGTCCTTTGTCTCTATGAAAAACACGTCCTGGTTCTGCGCATAGCTTATCGGCAGCGAGAATTCGGTGGTATTTACGCTGCGGTTTATCAGCACAGAGTCGTTGCCGTCAACACGGTTTGTGAATATTGTGAGCGTGTCTGCCAGTGTGTCAACCTTGCCGTCGGGCGTCATCAGCTGATATTGTGTGTAGACAAGGCTGTTGAGCGGGCAGTCGATAGACGAGCACGCTGCGGTGGTTATCAGCAGCGTTATGAAGTATAGCGGCAGTGCTGCCAGTGAGGGACGCAATAGTCTGCGTGCCTTGCGGCTTGCCTTTGTCGTGACCGACTTTATCGTTTTTATCTTAATTCCTGTCATGGCATGCTTGTTCTTGTAGCAGCTTTATGTGGCGTTGTTGTTTTCTATGTGTTATTTTCTGTTTCCGCCACATCTTATTTCTTCAGATATCTGATAGTCGTTTCTGTCTGAAGAGTTGCGGCTGATGAGGTCGCCGAGGAATCCGGCAAGAAACAGTTGTGTGCCTATAATCATCATTGTCAGCGATATATAGAAGTAAGGCGTATCGGTTACGAGGCGCATCTGCTGACCGTTTGACACTGCCACCAGCTTGTCTATGCCGATAATGGCTGCTGCAATGAAGCCTATGAAGAACATTATTGTGCCGAGGAAGCCGAACACGTGCATCGGCTTGCGTCCGAAGCTGCTCAGGAACCACAATGTTATAAGGTCGAGATAGCCGTTGAAGAAGCGGTTGAGGCCGAATTTCGACTTGCCGTACTTGCGCGACTGGTGATGAACCACTTTTTCGCCGATTCTGTCGAATCCGGCGTTCTTGGCCAGATACGGGATATAGCGGTGCATCTCGCCGTACACCTCGATGTTCTTTACTACGTCCTTGCGGTATGCTTTAAGGCCGCAGTTGAAGTCGTGCAGGTTATTTATTCCGCTTATTTTACGTGCCGTTGCGTTAAACAGCTTTGTGGGGATGGTCTTCGACAGGGGGTCGTAGCGCTTCTGCTTATATCCCGAAACAAGGTCGTAGCCGTCTTCGGTTATCATTCTGTAAAGTTCCGGTATCTCGTCGGGAGAGTCCTGCAGGTCGGCATCCATTGTTATCACCACGTTGCCCTGTGCTTCCTTGAATCCGCAGAACAGGGCAGGACTTTTTCCGTAGTTGCGGCGGAATTTTATGCCCTTCACGCATTCGTGCTCCTCGCTCAGCCGGCTTATCACCTTCCACGAACCGTCGGTAGAGCCGTCGTTGATGAATATTACTTCATAAGAGAAATTGTGTTCCTTCATCACACGCTCAATCCATGCGTAGAGTTCGGGTAGTGATTCTTCCTCGTTGTATAATGGTATTACGACTGATATGTCCATCTTATCTGTGTTTTAGAATTTACGTTTATATTTTGATTTCAGCAGCGCGGCTATCGGCCAGCTTATCACAATTCCCAGAAACAGGTTGGTTGTAAGAAACTGCAGCGCTATGTCGATAGGGCGGAGCGTTGCTATTGTGTCCATTGTCATCTTCATTTCATCGGCCTTTATCCCGTAAAGCGTCATGAGCGACTTAAACTCGGGGCTTGATGTCATGGCCGTGTACTGGGCAAGCATGAAGCCGTGGTCGATAAACTGAAAGTAGATATATTGCGCAGCAGCCATCAGCAGCGATGCGTAAAAGTATGTCAGCAGGCTGTAGCCGTATGCTTTCCAGTAAGATATAACTCCGTCAAGAATATTGTCGCGGAAATTCTTTAGGCGTATTGCCGATACAACAATGGCAGATATGCCTATAGCCATCGCTGCCATGTTCAGCACGGGCTCATAAAACTGTCCGATGAAGCAGGCAAAGCTCAATATCCACATTCCGCCCATTATGGCGCCGTCGATGCGCGCGTAAGCTTTTATTTGTTCGTATTCCTCGCGTGTAGTCATTATTGGGGATTAATTGATTTTTTTCGTTTGTCTGTCTGAAGCGTGGTGTCTTATGGGGTGTTGCATCAGCTTTGACACCCGGCGCCATACGCCTCACGAGAACATAATCGGGTGCAAAATTACTTATTTTTCACCATATAATTATTAGCTGTATGAGTTTTTTTGTTTTTTTATGTGAAAGATGTGCCGTCGGCGTGCGTTATGCCGTCGGCCTCGTGCCGCCTTTATATATGGCCATTGTGCATGTCGCCTGTGCCGATTCCGCATGCTGCAAGATATCGCTGATTTCAAAAAATAAGTTAAAATACCGCGAAAGACGATGCAAAAATGCTTTGTTGTTAAACTTTATTATTACCTTTGCAGCCGCAAAGACGGGTAAGTCTTGTACGGCCAGCTCCCTTCGAATCCTCCAGGACGGGAACGTAGCAAAGGTAGTTGGTTGTAGCGGCGCGATACAAGTAGCTTGCCCACCCGCCTCTTTAGCTCAGTTGGCCAGAGCACGTGATTTGTAATCTCGGGGTCGTTGGTTCGAATCCGACAAGAGGCTCGATAATGTTTACACGTTTACAGACAAATGCCTTTAGTGGCGTTTGTCTTTTTTATGTTTGGCCTTATGCCGTGTGGCCTTGGCGTCTGCCACCACTTCCTGCACGAACGGGAACGAATGCTTCTCCGACAAGCCCATATCCACTGAACCGGTAAGCCTCATGCTGACATTGGTGTCTCCACACTTGGCCATAAGTTACTCAAGAACGCCTATAACCAAGTCCCATGCATTGGCATCATACCCGACGCAACTTGATGGCATATACAATGATGACAATAAATGAGGTAATCAGAATTAAAAGGGCTATTAAATAGTTAAAACTGCCACCGCAATAAACTTCATAAGTCACAAAAGCAAGAAACATCATGATCAACAATTTCAACCACGCTACCAGTTTTGCTATCAAACTGTAGCCTTTTTGCCTATCTTTAAATTTCTGTGGCAAGTTGCAATAATGTGGATGCTTCTCGAAAAATGTCATAAAAAAATAAATTAAAACACTTATAAGCGGTAGTATCAAAGTGTAAAAAGGGCTTCCATATTCATCTGCAACTCCGTGTATGTTCCAGTGCGTAGGCACGTATTGCCGTGTCATTATGACCACAACACAAAGTCCAATTTGCACAACAACCAACAAGATCGTTAGCAAATTTGTATTATTTTTCAATTTCGGCATTTTGTAAATTTATCAAAATAGCATTACGTAAAACATCTTCATCATATTTTGAGCATTCCTCAGGAAAATTATTTCTAATATATTGCATAAGTGAATTTACTGTTTCATTTGTAAATTCATCAGCAACAATATAAGCCATTTCTTTATTTTGTGATTTGATATTCCATACCTCTATTGTATTAGAGGTCATAAGATTTTCCACAAGTGCTCCATTTTTTCTCCTCTTATTTCCGCTTGTTGTCGCTGCGACTTTCCATGCTAAAGCCGTTACGGCTCCAACAGCATTAGCTACTCCAAAATGTTCTACAACAACAGCCCAAACTACTGCTACGGCACCTACTATTACTGCTACGGCAAAAGCGACCGCACAGGCTTGTGTTTCAAAATTTTTTACAAATATGCAACTTCTTTTCCAAATATAATATTAGAAAATGTAAAATAATGTTATTTGCCTCGTAATTTGTATGATTCATTCAGTATTTTGTCTATTTCACTTGAAATTAATTCAAACTATCAGTATTCATCGAAGTACACAATGAAAACTTTAACATAATCAATGTAAATCCAACTAAACAACTATTAAGTTGTGGTTATCATAAAAGATACCCAACTTCATATTATTTTGTCAAGCAAATATAGGCTGCCGCTTCCGCATGTTGTTTGTAAAACCATGACGCAGATTTTGTATCTTTATGATAGTTGGTCTGTGTCATTGTTTTTGGATAAAATAGAAAATCAGAATCACTAAAATCCGCTTTACAGATAAAGAATGTTTACGTTATGAAGTAAAAGTTGTGCTTTCATGCTGTAAAAGCAATGCTTTTGCATGGTCGTTTCAGGCATATTGCAGCTAAAAATAAGGCTGTTTTGCTGTCAAAAACAGTGGTTTTGGCTTGTTTTTACGCTGAAATAACTGCACAAAATCTGTGAGGCGTGCGTAACGTCTTGTGATATAGCTGCTTACGTTTGCACACAATTTCGCGCTGTTTTCACGGCCAAATGATTTTTATTTCAGAATATCGCGGCTGTGGAACGTCATCTGAAATCAGAAAGAAAGCATTTTGCGTAATATGCTTTCAGTATGCCGGCAGCCGTTGCGCCCTTTGTCGTCCGGCTTTATTTCATGTCTGCTCGTGTATTGCGGCGGGGCCGATGGCCATAATTTACCATGCCGTATGTTTGTGAAGTATGCTTATTTTCAGTATCTTAGCATCTGGAATATGAAAATGAACAGAAACCATATCTTGCAGCTTGTTACCGAAGGCGAGCATGTGCATCAGGACTTTAAGTTTGCCATAACAGACGCATGCAAGATAGCACGCAGTCTTTCTGCCTTTTCAAACACCGAGGGAGGGCGGCTGCTCGTGGGCGTTAAGGATAACGGCAAGATCGCCGGCATACGTTCGGCTGAGGAAATATATATGATTGAGGTTGCCGCAACGAGATACTGCAGGCCGTCGGTTACTCTCGACAGTCAGATATATAAGGTCGACGGCAAGGATGTGCTTGAAGTCAGTGTGGCCGAGAGTCAGCATAAGCCCGTATACGCCGTTGACGAGGACAAGAAACCTAAGGCATACATTCGCATTAAGGACGAAACGATACTTGCCAGTCCGGTGCATCTCGATATTTGGCGGCATGACCATAAGGATGTGATGATAAGATGTAACGAACGGGAGCAGTGCATCTTGCGCCTTTTGGAGAAGTATGGCGAGATTACGCTTAACCGGTGTGTCAGACTGTCGCATATTCCCCGCCGTCAGGTAATCAGCCTTTTGGCCGATTTTATCCGTTTCGACCTGGTGGAGACTGTTTTCAGAGAGCATATATTTTATTTTAAACTTAAACAAAACCAATAAGCGTCATGGAACTATTCACACAGATAATCAACGAGACCAACGACATTCTCTGGACTTACATACTTGTAGTAATGCTGCTGGGCTGTGCCGTATGGTTCAGCATCAAGACTAAGTTTGTGCAGTTTCGCATGATAGGAGAGATGATACGCCTGCTGGGCGACTCCACGGCAAAGATAAACGGACACGAGAAGCACATATCTTCTTTTCAGGCTTTCACCGTGTCGCTGGCAAGCCGCGTCGGCACAGGCAACCTTGCCGGAGTGGCAACGGCCATCACCGTGGGCGGTCCGGGCGCAGTGTTCTGGATGTGGATTATAGCTTTGCTTGGTTCGAGCAGCGCATTTGTCGAGTCGTCATTGGCGCAGTTGTTCAAGATAAAGGGCAAACACTCGTATATCGGCGGACCGGCTTACTATATGGAGAAGGGACTTAAAAAACGCTGGATGGGCATCCTCTTTGCAGTGCTTATCACCATAACGTTCGGCTTTGCTTTCAATTCGGTGCAGAGCAACACCATGAGCGCTGCTCTGCAGAGCGCGTTTGCCGTTGACCCCGTGCTGTCGGGCTCCGTAATATCGGTGCTTACGCTGTTTATCATCTTCGGAGGCATCCATCGCATCGCGGCGTTCAGCAGCGTCATAGTGCCCATAATGGCCGTTGGCTACATCCTGCTGGCACTGTTTGTCGTGCTGACCAACATTGGCCGCATACCCGATGTCGTATCTCTCATTGTTGGCAATGCCTTCGGCTGGCATCAGGCTTTGGGCGGCGGAATGGGCGCGGCACTTATGCAGGGCATAAAGCGCGGACTGTTCAGCAACGAGGCGGGCATGGGCTCGGCTCCTAATGCTGCCGCCACAGCCCACGTAACCCATCCCGCCAAGCAGGGCTTCATACAGGCGTTGGGCGTGTTCACCGACACATTGCTTATCTGTTCGTGCACGGCTTTCATCATTCTGTTCAGCAAAGACAGCGTAGACAGCAGTCTCGACGGCATACAGCTCACTCAGGCTGCACTCACCAACGAGGTGGGCGGCATTGGCACTGTCTATGTTGCCATAGCCACTTTGTTCTTCGCCTACAGCAGCATTCTCGGCAACTATTATTACGGCGAGGCCAACATACGTTTCTTCACGTCGCGCCAGTGGCCCGTGTTTGTCTATCGTCTTCTGGTTGTCGGCATGGTCATGTTCGGCTCTTTGGCAAGTCTTAATCTTGTGTGGAGCCTTGCCGACGTAACTATGGCCCTGATGGCTCTCTGCAATCTCGTGGCAATATTGCTTTTGGGCAAATATGCTTTCAGGCTGCTCGACGACTATCTTGATCAGAAGAGAAGGGGCATAAAGAGTCCTGTCTTCCGTAAGGAAAGCATGAAGGACATCGAGCAGGACCTTGAATGCTGGTAAGCTGAAAAGCATTAATATTGCATTTCTGTGGCTGAAAAATGCCGCTTTGCAGGCGTCTGCAGCACAAAATGGCATAAATTATGCGCTTTTGCATGAAATAAATTTATCAAAGATTTGCAGAATTAAAAAACAGACATTACCTTTGCAGCCGCAAACACGGGGATAGCTCAGTTGGTAGAGCATCGGTCTCCAAAACCGAGTGTCGGGAGTTCGAGCCTCTCTTCCCGTGCAATAACATAGAGCCGCAGCCAATAAGGTTGCGGCTTTTGTTTTCTTGATGGTTGTTATTGCGCCATGCCAGGTTTGGATTAAACAGGCAAAATCGTTATATTTGCATCGCCATAAACATTATCTCTGAAGATATGAACATAGAACAGTTTCGCGATTTTTGCCTTACAGTGAAGGGAGTTGAAGAATGTTTCCCTTTCGGCAGCGACGTGCTTGTGTATAAAATTATGGGCAAGATGTTCACATATTGCGGTCTGGAACCCAAAGACGGCTGCTTTATCGCCAACATGAAGTGCAGCACGGAGCGGTCGGCTGAACTCATGGAGCGATATGACGGTATATTCTTCGGTCGCCACTCTGACAGAAAATATTGGATAACGGTGGCTCTTGATAGCGATGTGCCCGACAGTCTTATTTGCGAACTTATACTTCATTCGGTTGAAGAGGTGGTGAAGAAGATGCCTAAAAAGATGCAGCGCGAATATGAGTCACTGACAGAATAATGGCTTTATTGGGCACTTGTGGCGTGAGTGTGCGGTGGACGGTGCTTATCGTCTGACTCTCGCCGGATAAGTTATTTTATGTCGAATTAAATAAAATATCAGATATGCAGATTCTTATTGGATGCGCGAAGGATATGCGCGGAAGTGATGACGGCAATTATGGCATTATGACCGAGCCGCGTTTTGCCGGCGAGGCTATGCACAACGCACTGCAGATGGCGGGATATGATGAGGCCGAACTGGCTGACATGCTTCACTGCAACGCAGACATTGCGCGGCAGAACCGACTGAGGTATATGCACTTTGCGGGCGAAGGACCGAGGCTTCAGGCTGTTTTGGCATATACGGGTGTGGTTTATAAGTATCTTGATGCGCCGGACTTTACGCCCGAAGTTCAGACTTATGCACAGGAGCATCTGTGGATAACTTCGTTCTTGTATGGCCTTTTGCGCCCCGCCGACATGATAAAGCCTTACAGACTTGAAGGCAACGTGGTGCTGCCGGATAACGGTGTGAGTATGTTCGACTATTGGAAACCGCTGCTCACCGACGTGCTTATCGATTCGGTTAAGGCTTCAGGCGGACTGCTTGTCGACCTTGCGAGCAGCGAGATGAGGCGACTGTTCAACTGGCGCAAGGTGGCGCGCGAGATTGATGTTGTTCGTCCGGAGTTCTATGTCAGCAAGGGCGGACGGCTGAAGACTATTGTCATTTACGCCAAGATGTGCCGCGGAGCCATGACGCGCTATCTGCTTCAAAACCGCATTGACAATGCCGACAAGCTGAAGTCGTTCGATTTTGAGGGATTCTCTTACAGCGAGGTCGACAGCAAACCCGGTTTCCCTGTGTTTGTCGCAAACCTATAAAGCGGCTGAAGGCATAGGTATAACGCTTTAATAAACCACGATGCGGCTTGTTGACCTGTTGTGGTTATGCTTTTTGGTAGTTGAGTATCCGTGCCGGAATTGTGATATTGTTTATCTCTGTTTTTATATTTTCGGTAAATGATAATAAACAAAAATGACTGCTGAGCAATGTTGTAATTTGCTCAGCAGTCATTTTTATATTGTGAAGATTATTATCGGTTTGTTTATTCAAGGTCAACCACCGTTATTCCGGCACCGCCAAACTGCACGTGTTCATCGCGGTAAGAAACAACGTTTGGCACTGTTGACAGATACTGACGGATAAGCTGGCGCAGTATGCCCGAGCCTGTGCCGTGCAGAATGCGCACGCGGCTCATGCCCACAAGTATGGCATCGTCGATAAAATATGTAACGGCGTTTATGGCTTCGTCGCCCCTCATTCCGCGCACGTCTATGTCCTGCTTGAAGTTCAGCTTGCGGTTGTCTATCGTCTCGCGCGTCTGTCGTCCCACTGAAGCGTAGGTCTTCGGCTCCTCCTTCTTGGGCATTTCGGCACGCTCCAGGCGGTCGGCGCGCATCTTGGTGCGCATGTCGCCGAATATCACTGTGGCCATCTTGCCGTCGGTGCTTTCTATCCGTCCCACAGATGTAAGGCCCTTTATGCGCACTGTCTCGCCGGCTTCCAGCGGTGCGTCTTTCTCTTTCTTCTTCAGCGTGGCCTCTTTCAGTGCGGCAGCCGCGTCTTTGTTCTTCTCGGCCTTCTCCTTCTTGCGCTTCTCCTTTCTCTCCTTGCGCTCCTGTATCTGTTTTATCTTTCGGGCTATCATCTCGTCGTTGGCAGTAGTGTCAACCTCGTTGATTTCCTGCTTAAACGCATTTAGCTCTTCCCTTATGCGCTTAGTCTCCGCCTTTTCGGCCTGACTTTCGCGTATCTCCCTTATGGCGTTCTCAATCTTCTTGTTGCTCTCGCGCAGCAGTTCTTCGGCTTGTTCCTTCGCCTTGCGTATCACGTCCTTGCGGCTCTGCTCCAGTTCCTTCACCTCGCTTTCATATTTAGCAATGGTCTGCTCCATTGTCTTCTCGCGCTGATGAATGTTCTGTCGCTTGTTTTCCCAGTAGCGTTTGTCGCGCACAATGTCCTGCAGATACTTGTCGCTCTGTATGTAGTCGCTTCCAACAATGTCGCTCGCGTCTTTTATCACCTCTTCGGGCAGTCCTATCTTGCGAGCTATCTCTATTGCAAACGAGCTTCCGGGGTTGCCTATCGAGAGTTGGAACAGCGCTTTCATCTGTTGGCGGTCGTATAGCATTGCTCCGTTTACCACTCCTTCATGGTCTTCGGCAAAGTGCTTCAGGTTCTGATAGTGGGTGGTTATTATGCCGTAGGCCTGTTTGTTGCAGAACTGCTTCAGCACGGCTTCGGCTATGGCACCGCCAATCTGCGGCTCCGTGCCCGTACCAAATTCGTCGATGAGCAGCAGCGTGCTGTTGTTGGCAAACTTCATCATGTACTTCATGTTCATGAGGTGGCTCGAGTATGTACTCAGGTCGTTCTCTATGCTCTGCTCGTCGCCTATGTCGATAAGTATGTTCTTGAATATTCCTGTGTGCGAGCGGTCGCCTACGGGGATTGACAGTCCGCACTGAAGCATGTATTGCAGCAGTCCGGCCGTCTTCAGGCAAACCGACTTTCCGCCGGCGTTAGGGCCCGATATTATCAGTATGCGCTTGTCTTTGGTCAGCATTATGTCGAGCGGCACAACCTTCTTGTCCTGCTTTTCTAACGACAGCTGCAGCAGCGGGTGGCGGGCCTGAATCCAGTCTATGTGGGGCTTCTTCCCGACTTCCGGCTCAATGCCTTTTATCAGCCGTGCCAGTTCGGCCTTGGCGCGTATCATGTCTATCGTTGCCAGAAACCTGTACGACTCCAGTATGGGCTTTACGTGCGGACGTACGAGTTTTGAGAAATCTGTCAGTATGCGTATTATCTCGCGGCGCTCCTCGGCTTCAAGTTCTCTCACCTTATTGTTGGCCTCAACCACCTCGGTAGGCTCAATAAATACGGTCTTGCCCGATGCCGACTCGTCGTGTACTATACCTTTAATCTTGCGCTTCAGTCCCTGCGTTACAGGTATCACCAGTCGGCCGTCGCGTATGGCAGGCGTAACGTCCTTGTCAACCAGACCTTCGCTCTGTGCCGAGCGCAGTATGCTGTATAGCGTGCGCGATATGCTGCCTTCGGTGCGCGACAGCTCGCGCCTTATGTTCTGCAGCTCGACCGATGCGCTGTCTTTCACCTTTCCGAACTTGTCGAGTATCTGGTCGATGCGCTGTATCAGTTGCGGAAATGTTATAATGTCTGCCGTCAGGCGGTGAAGCGCGGGGTAGGGGTATGTCCTTTCTTCCTCGTCGTCGTTGCCGTCCGTGCGGTTAAGATAGTTGACGATGTTGCATATCGTCTCGAGCGAGCGCCTGAGGTCAAACAGTTCGCCCTCATCGAGATGAGTGCCTTCAAGTCGCAGGCGTGCCACCGACTCGCGCACGTCGAAGAAATATTGCATCGGAAAGTCGTCTGCTTCTTCTTGCAGCCGTCTGAACTCTTTCACCTGTTGCAGCCATTCGTTTATCACTTCTGCGTCGCTCGAGAATGTCATGTTGTCTATTCTCTCCTTACCGAGTGTACTGAGGCAGCGCTCGCGCAGAAGCGTGCGGATTTCATCGAATCCTATCTTAGTTTCAAACGTCTTTGGATAAATCATGCTGCAAAGGTAGTGCAACCCTGCTGAAATGCCAAATAAAATCATCACATCTTTATATCGTGCGCATGTATGGCGCATTGATTTTCGCCGTGTCGCAGCATAAGAGTTGCCAAACTTCAGGCTTTAATCATGTCTGTTTTTACGTTTTAAAATATGTCTTTTCGCAGCATGATATGTGCCTTTTGTATCTTAAAAGGCATCCTTTTACCTTCTGAAAGGTGCCCTTTTGCCGTATGAAATGTATCCTTTTGTATGTTGAAAGATGCTCTTTTGGCAGCACGCAGGTGTCTTTTTAATATTTCTTGGTTGTTGTCTTTTGTTTACAGTGCATATCCGTTCATATTGCCTTTTTCATGTTTTTCTGTATGTAAAGCATATAAATCCATTGCCGTTGACGCCTTTCCCTGATTTCGATAGATATGTTTTTTGCTTATTCCTGTCGGAAGTTGACTTTTGGTAATCCTTTTACTGATATTGGTTGACTCAAATACTAAAAAAGTTTTGTTAAAAACTCGTCACTCGTCACAATGCGGTTTAACTCGTTGAATGTCAGCTTGATAAGGCGTGACGAGTTGATTTTACAACTCATCACATCCCGCCATTTTCGCCCTTTTTTGCCCGAAATTCTTCACGTTTCGGCAGGTTGTGATGAGTAGTGTGACGAGTTGAAAATGCAACTCGTCACACAATAACGTTTTGATTGTCAGTGTGTTAAGCCCAGATGTGACGAGTGACGAGTTTTTAACAAAAACTTTTTCTCGTTTCTCGTCGTGTCGCCATGTCCGGCATCACCGCATGCTTTTAAGCCATCCAAAAGCGTATGAAATCACCATGAAAACAAGAAAAACACACTTTTTTTGAAAAAAGTCGCCAAAAAATTTGGAGATTACATAAAAACCCCTTACCTTTGCACTCGCTTTTGAGACACAAAGCTTGTCGATCCGACAATGGAGAGATGGTAGAGTGGTCGATTACAACGGTCTTGAAAACCGTCGTGCTGAGAGGCACCGGGGGTTCGAATCCCTCTCTCTCCGCAATAAAGGGTGTAAATCAAGCATTTGCGAGATTTACACCCTTTTTACACCCGGAAATTGGTGTATCTATTTTGGTAATAATTTAGGCTCAGTTTGAAAGTCGAAGTGCTATGCGCTCCGCAAGTACAAAATAATTCTAACAAATATTCTTTTTAATATAGAATGAATCATCAAATTCATTTCATTTGTTGTTGAACGCATTCCAATTGTTTAATTTTATAGCCCAATAAAGAAATTGCAAATTGAGCCGTTTATGTAAAATAGGAAATACAATGAATATAAAAAATTACTATGGCAAATTGTGCACAGAAATGTATGAAATCTTACATGATAAAGCACCGCAAGATGAATTGGATTTTTATCTTTCATATGCAGAAAAAAATAAAAAAATCTTAGAAATAATGTGTGGAAGTGGTCGCTTCCTTGTTCCATTTTTGGAATATGGATATAACATTCGTGGGGTTGATTTCTCGGTTGAGATGCTTGAAAAACTGAAACTAAAAGCTCCTGAAGCTGATGTGGAATATGCTGATATAGCAGAATATACGACCAATGAACAATTTGACTATATATTTATTTCTTCTGGGTCTGTGTCATTATTTACAGACATGAACCTTTGCCAAAAGATTCTGAAGAAAATAAAAGGCTTGTTAGCCCCTGCAGGAAAGTTTGTCTTTGCGGTAGATACTATTGCCGCTAAATGTTTGGACAATGATGATTATGAAACGTCCGTATCTGTAAAAATGAAAAATGGTTTCGATTTGGTCTTAAAGACTAAAAACTATTTTGATGTACAACAACAGATACAGTTTTCACCGGGAATATATGAACTTTATGATAGGGACAAACTGCTGAAAAGTGAACATATGGACTTTCAGACCCATCTGTATAAGTTTGGCGAAATGGAAAATTATTTGAGAGAAGCAGGATTTACAGAAATCAAGACCTATTCCTCCTTTGAAAAGGAAATAGCCATTGATGACTGTTGCGATATGTTTTTGTTTGAATGCAATTTATGACATTTCATTACACAAGAGAAACAATGAATCAATTACACATAAAATTGGATGAGAATTCGTCAGCCATGCAATGGGCAAACAGCCAGACTGACAAATTGGGTGCCAGAGGGCATATAGGAACCCATCTGGACTGTTATACGATAGCTCCGGAAAAGAATGAATATGAGGTAAAGGGACTGATTCTTGACTGTAGGACCAGTATGCCTAAGCCAGAGGATATTTTACATATAGACTCGTTGGAAAATATGGCATTGGTACTGCATACGGGAAATTCAGAAAAACATCAATACGGAACGGAAGATTATTTCAATGAAGCTACTTTCCTGTCGGAAGAGGTGCTAAATCTTATTTTAAGCAAGAAGCCTCTTTTCATTATCGTGGATTCCCATGGCATAGCTGAAAAAGGAGCAAAACATATTTCTTATGACAAGAAATGCGAAGCTAATGGCTGTCATGTCATAGAGAATGTGGATCTGACTTCCGTTAAGGACAAAAAATCTATTCAGATAAAAATATCAATCAATGTCAGTCATCCTTCAACGGGTAAGCCGTGTGAACTGTATTGTATGTAATTATATCAAGATGCTATGGTCATATTAGTCACTGGTTGTACCCATACGGGAAAAACCTTGTTTGCACAAAGACTGCTGGAGAAATATAAATATCCCTATCTGTCAATAGACCATCTGAAAATGGGACTTATCAGGAGCGGACAGACAAGCCTGTCGCCAGAAAGCCCAGATTCGGCTCTGACAGATTTTTTGTGGCCTGTTGTACGGGAAATCGTAAAGACCTGCGTTGAAAACGGACAGAACCTGATTGTAGAGGGATGTTATATACCGTTCGGCTGGGAAAAAGACTTTGCGGATGATTATCTGTGTGATATAAAATACATGTGTTTGATATTCAGTAAAGAATATATAAAACAGCATTTTGCGGACATTGTAAAAAACGAAAGCGTAATAGAGAAAAGGCTGTCTACAGATATTGTTGCCGATGAGATGATTAAATCCAACAGATATAATCTGGAACAATGCAAATTGAGAGGCTACGACTATATCCTTATTGACGACGTATATCAAATAACTACAGATATAAAATAAACACTCCAGTAACCATTTTTACAGGAGTGTTTTATATCGTTTCTATTAAAGTTTGGCACTATAAAATGTTTTGTGTAAATGTAAAATACAGGATTCAAAATAGAGTTCTGTATTTTTTATTTTATATATTTACACCCAAAGAATAAGATTATGCGAGAAAAGAATCAAGTAGTGCCGGATGAAATGTTAAGCAAGGAATTCCTTAGCCGGTTCAAGACAGAATCCGATGTAAGCAGATTCCTGAAGCAGTTGCATGCCCAGGTATTGGAAAAGATGCTTGAAGGTGAAATGGATGCCCATTTGGGGTATGAAAAGAATTCCGTGGCCGGTAATAACAGTGGCAATTCACGCAACGGCAGCTATCCGAAGCGGATTCAGACTGAACATGGGAAAGCAGTCATCTCCATTCCGCGTGACCGTAATGGCCAATTTGAGCCGATAGCTGTGCCCAAACATGAAAGCCGTGGACTTTCTATAGAAAAACTTGTCATCTCCCTGTATGCCAAAGGAATGAGCGTTTCTGACATAGAGGAAGAGATGCGTGAGATTTATGAAATTGAACTCTCTACATCAGCCATTTACATCATTACAAACAAGGTAAACCAGGCCGCTCAGGAGTGGCAGAACCGCCCGTTGGATCCTGCTTGTCTGATAGCCTGGCTAATCCTTTTTCAAATCCTTTAAACCAATCTGACAATTCCATGATGATAACGTAAGTAAGGATACAAAGGTACGAAAATGAAATAATAAATGGATAAGTTGGTAGAAGTATTTTTACATTGTCCGGTTTAATATAAAATTTATCTCTTGATGAACCTTTGAACTTGCATATTCTATTCCTTTAGTCTTTTCTAAGTCGCGAAGCTGTTATTCGCAATAGCAAAATATATTACTTTCTTGCATCTTTTTTGCTTTTCACTTATCAAATTTCGCATTAAACTTATAACTTTGGGGAGAGTTAATGTTTGATGCTTATGATACAGAAATTCTTGCAGAGATACAGAGAGGCGTTTGGCTATGGCGTACCGTTGCCTGTAGCCTTTGGATATAGCGACACGCCTGTTGAGGAGATAAGGAAGATACCGCGCTGTATGATTGGGGCGATACGCAATGTGTGCGACGGTCAGGCGCTGACGTTGAGCGTTGACAATGTGCTGTGCGGCGGCGGAAGTCTGTATACACGATTTGCACCGATGCAGGAACGCATACCGCGCTTTGTTTCGGAACAGGAACACTATAAGCAGACGCCCGAACAGGTTAAGACGTATGTTAGCCGTCTGGGTATAAGTCTGACAGAAAAGCCGTATCTCAACTTTGTGCGTATGGATAAGCTCGCTTCATTAGATGATGCAGAAGGCATACTGTTCTTTGCCACGCCCGATGTGCTTTCAGGCTTGTGCAGCTGGGCTTTCTACGACAATGATGCCGACGATGCCGTATGCACACGCTTTGCTTCAGGTTGCTGCAGCATAGTGACATTTGTCGTAAACGAGAATAGAAAGCAGGGGCGCTGCTGCTTTATCGGAATGTTAGACCCGTCAGCCCGTCCGCTTGTTCCTGCCAACGAACTGACATTTGTTATTCCGATGCACCGTTTTAATGAAATGATGCAGACTATGGAGCAGTCGGCGCTATTTCAGAAAGCATACTCGATAGTAAGAAAACGTATTAACGGGGAGATTGGGAAATGAGACAAGAGCTTATACACACCTGTCCGGAACTTGTCGACTATATCAACGAGATTGGTTTTCTGCCTTTGCTTCGCATGGGCATTGACGGCTGGTCGGCAGAAGATGCGGCGGATGAAGAATGTCAGTACACACGCCTGCCTGACGGAGGATGGGAATGGAAAGGCTCTGTGCTGCGTGAGAGCCGTTGCGCCTATGGCAAGTTCTTCAAGCGTAAAGCCGCGTTCGTAAGCAGAGAGTGGTGGCCTGACTTCTGCAATTATCGCCGCAGCCTTTATCCTTATCCCGAAGAGGGTAGCGTAGAGGAGGCCGTTCTCGCCACGCTGAAAAGCGAAGGAAGCCTTATCACGCGCGAACTGCGCGCTGCATGCGGATTTACCGGGCCGAAGATGCGCAGCCGTTTCGATGCATATTTGACACGACTGGAAATGGGCTGCTATATTGTAACCGAAGACTTTATCTATCCGCGCGACAGACATGGGCGTGAATACGGCTGGGGATGGTCGCTGCTGACAACGCCCGAAAGTCTGTTTGGGCGAGAGGCATGCTGTCCTGACCGCACGCCGCAAGAATCATACGATAGGCTGCTCGAACATTTCAGAAAAATATTGCCGGATATGCCAGAAAAGACTTATAACAGTCTGCTCGGGATAAAGTCATGACATCTGCCGAATGCGCCTGCAGGGGCTGTATGCCCTCCGCCGCTTATCCTGCTTATGTTGCCAGGCGGCGTCATGTATCAGCTAAAAGTGAACAAAACGCAGTCATGATTTTGTCTGTAGCGTAAATTATTGTACATTTGCATTGCGCATGCACGAAACATGCTACTGACGACAAAAAATATGAGAACACAAGTGTTGATGGCGAAAGATGCATTCATCAGGCTGCATGCACATGCTCAGATGTGTGGCGGCTTCATACAGTTGAGCGGTAATGACCGTGATTAAATGCCTTTGATGCCAACAAAGCCGACCGTCGCCCTGCACGACCTTCGGACAGATATATGCTTAAACATTGTAACTAATATGAAAACCGAAAAACAACATCTTTTGAAGAAAGACGGGATAAGCTATGTTGTTCCGTTCATACTGATTACGTCATGTTTTGCCCTGTGGGGCTTTGCCAACGACATAACAAACCCGATGGTAAAGGCCTTTTCAAAGATATTCAGGATGAGCGTCACTGACGGCGCCCTGGTTCAGGTAGCCTTCTATGGCGGCTATTTTGCAATGGCGTTTCCCGCTGCCATATTCATACGCAAATATTCTTATAAGGCAGGCGTGCTCATGGGGCTGCTGCTTTATGACGTAGGCGCGTTTATGTTCTTCCCGGCCAAGTACACAGGCTGCTATTATTCGTTCCTGCTGGCCTACTTCATACTTACCTGTGGCCTGTCGTTCCTTGAGACGAGCTGCAACCCTTACATCTTGTCGATGGGCACCGAAGAGACGGCTACAAGGCGCCTTAACCTTGCCCAGTCGTTCAATCCTATCGGGTCGCTGCTGGGCATGTATGTAGCAATGAACTTCATTCAGGCGCGCCTCAATCCGCTTGACTCTGATGCGCGTGAGCAGCTCAGCGAGGCCGAGTATGCCGTGGTGAGAGACTCCGACCTGAGCATTCTCATACAGCCTTACGTGATAATAGGCGTGGTGATTCTCTTTATGGTCTTTCTGCTGATGATTGTGCGTATGCCGAAAAACGCAGAGAAGCAGGACGGCAACTTCATGTCTACCATCAGGCACATCTTCCGCCTGCCTCATTATCGTGAGGGAGTGATAGCCCAGTTCTTTTATGTCGGTGCGCAGATTATGTGCTGGACGTTTATCATACAGTATGGTACTCATCTGCTCATGCAGACAGGTATGTCGGAGAAAGATGCCGAGGTGATGTCGCAGCATTACAACATCATAGCCATGGTAATCTTCTGCTGCAGCCGCTTCATCTGCACGTTCTTCCTAAAGTTCTTCAATGCCGGCGCCATGCTTGCCACGTTGGCCGTGGTGGCTGTATTTTTGCTTATAGGAGTGATATTTATGCAGAACATCTATGGCCTTTACTGTCTTGTAGGCGTTTCTGCCTGCATGTCACTGATGTTCCCCACGATCTACGGAATAGCCTTGTATGGATTGGGCGAGTCGGCCAAGTTTGGTGCCGCCGGACTTATCATGGCCATACTTGGCGGAAGCGTACTGCCTCCGTTGCAGGCTCTTATCATCGATCAGGGATATGTTATGGGGCTGCCGGCTGTCAACGTGTCGTTTGTTCTGCCGCTAATCTGTTTCCTCGTGATAATATGGTATGGTGTGCGCTCTTATTCGCGCATCGCTTCGCGTTCGTAAAAGGGAGCAAAATAATTAGCAATTGACAACTAAAAATTAAAAGTGAAAAACGCCTGACGGAAATGAAAGATTAAAAGTGAAGAGTGAAAAATCCAATAGCAAACGTAGTGATTACAAGTAGAAACCACAATACATTTGGATTTTTCGTTTTTCACTTTCGTAAGACGCACTACGTTGCTATTGTGCCGGCGGATCTGTGCTCCGCCGGAAGTGAGTATAAGGATTTTTTAATCCGATTACTTCCTATTTGCTATTACATCATGTAGACTTCATTTAAACATGCGGTATTTTAAGCGGATTGAAAATCCAGATAATATCTACCGGCAGATTGCAAATCAGCCGGCACAATAGCAACGTAGTGCTTGCGACAGAAGTCCTCAAAGCATTTGGATTTTTCACTCTTCACTTTTCACTTAGAAAATGCTCCTTTAACTACTCTAACTACCGAGAAACAAAAGGATCAAAGATCCTTATATTTGATTCCGGCGGAGCGCAGATCCGCCGGCACATTAGCCTTGTTGATTATTGTCACAAGCACTACGTTAGCATTTGGATTTTTCATTGTTCACTTTTAATCTTTCATTTCCGTCAGGCGTTTTTAACTTTTAACTTTTAATTTTTAATTGCGCTTTGACGCCTGCTCTTCACTTTTCACTTAGAAAATGCTCCTTTAACTACTCTAACTACCGAGAAACAAAAGGATCAAAGATCCTTATATTTGATTCCGGCGGAGCGCAGATC
>NZ_DBLZAX010000010.1:146444-163009 GCF_057607445.1 Xylanibacter sp.
TTTCCGTCAGGCGTTTTTAACTTTTAACTTTTAATTTTTAATTGCGCTTTGACGCCTGCTCTTCACTTTTCACTTAGAAAATGCTCCTTTAACTACTCTAATTACCGAGAAACAAAAGCCTCCCCACGGGGGAGGTTTGGTGGGGCTTTCACTTTCGTGTCAGCAGCGAATACAGATATTTGAAGTTTTCTTTAAGTTCATTGGTGTCGAGGCCGTTAAGGAAGGCGTGTTCGTATGATATGCCGTAGAATACCTGCCTGAACATCCGTGCCGTTGTCGTAACGTCCACGTCGCTCCTTATCTCGCCCTTGTCCTTAGCCCTCTGTATCACCATTGACCACATCTCATAGTCCTTGCTGAAGATGTCTTCAATCTTCTGTCTTATGCCGGGATAATACATACGGACCTGCGAAAGAAAGTGGATATAATAGAAGTTCGGGCAGCAGTCGTATGGGTTGTTGCCGTCGTTCACAAGACTTACAATTCCGTTCATTGCCTTCGACACTCCGGCCACATACTGATCTATAAATTCCGCCAGTGTGTCTGCCGGCTGGTCAAACTTGTTTACGGGGTTCTGCAGTTGTATGAAGAACTTGTCGGCCACGGCAACAAACAGGTCAAGCTTATGCGGAAAATAATACACTATTCCGGTCTTTGCAAGTCCGCAAGCCTTCGCCAGTGTGCTGATGCTTGCCTTTTCGTAGTTCATTTTCAGGAAAACCCTGAAAGCCTTGTCTATCACTTCTTCGCGGTTTGTTATCATAATCGTTTTTGTTTTCAGCTGCGAAGATACAATATTTTTTACTTTTCAGCTGTATGTTGTAATGCTTTTTATGGAGCAAATGGCCAATAAGGAATGTCTTTGGCCATGCATTGTTGCATGTATGCTATTTGTCTTATTATCAGACACTTAACAACGCTGTTGTAAAACATGCCCTTTTGCATTGTAATTTGCCGCCTTTTATGAGCTAAAAGACGGCAAATTACAATGCAAAAGGTATGCTTTTATATTTCAGGCCTTTAGCATGTGCTAAATAGGCGGCATATTCGTGATGTGGATAACAGGATTGTTATACAATTCCTTTTATGCAGGCAAACCTGCCGTCACGTGTGTGTCCTGTCAGAACTTCTCTGTTATGCTCCGTTCTTATTTATCCTATGCTTTTCCTGCATTCTCGTACACTTCTGTTATTTCCTCCTCGGTGGTGAGGTTGAAGTCGCCGGGTATGCTGTTTTTGATGGCAGATGCGGTGAGGGCGAAGTTGATGTCCTTCGGGCTGTCGTCGCCAAACTTCAGCAGGGCATGAATGTATGCGGCTATGAAGGCGTCGCCTGCACCCATAGGGTCGATGACGTTGTCTATGTCGTAGATGCGTGCAGGATAGATGTTGCCGTCTGACCAGAGAACGCCTGACAGTATGTGATGGTTGGCTGAAAGGGTGTTGCGCAGGGCAAGAATCATCTTGCGGCACTTGGGAAACATGTCTTTTGCCTTGCTGAAAAACTCTTTATGGCTTTGGATGTCGAAGCTGAAAGTAGGCGACGTGGCAGTAAATTTCGGCGGAGTGATGCCCGTGAGAAGTTGCCATTCGCCTTCGGTGCCGAACATTATGTCGCATTTCTTGGCCAGCGGCAGCAGTATGTCGTGGGCGCTCTTGCCGTATTTCCACAGATTCTTGCGGTAGTTTATGTCGAAAGATATTGCAAGGCCCTGTCTTTCTGCTTCGCACACGGCCTCTTCGGTAACGTCGGCAGCGCTTTGTGACAGGGCGCAGGATATGCCCGACCAATGGAAGACGGATGCATCGGCAAATGCGTCTGTCCAGTTGATTGTGCCTTTGGCAACGGTGGTCATTGACGAGTCGGCACGGTCGTACACTACGCTCGAGCCGCGCATGGCTGCCGCATTCTCATAATAGTAGGTGCCGAGACGTATGCCGCCGCGGGTTACAAAGCGAGTGCCTACGTTGTATTTTCTGAGTTCGTTAAGGCAAGCCTGACCTAATTTGTTGTCGGGCAGGCGTGTAACATATTCGACATCATTGCCTAGCATGGCCAGCGACACGGCAACATTGGCCTCGCTGCCTCCGAAATATCCGTCCCATGTGCTTCCCTGTATGATGCGCAGCTTCTCCGGACGTGTCATGCGCAGCATAATTTCACCAAACGTAACTATTTTCTGTCTCATGTCAATTTTTGTTTGTCCTGTCTGTTTCTTCAGGCAAGTGGTGTTGTAGTTTGTTTATCTCTTTGCACGTTTGTCTAAAAAGCAGACTGCTGTTTTCAAGATGTAAAGATAGCTATTTTTGTTTGTTGTCATAGCGGATGAATGTGAAAATAATGTGAATGTTTAGAATATTTATGACAAAATGCTTTTAGAAAGGCCTCTGCCCATAAGGCGGATTATGCGGCATGAAGGGTGACGTAAGTTAGTTTCTTATAGCCGGACAATAAAACAGCCGTTATTTTTTGTTAAGTAAATAATTTCTGCGGTTATCGTTATTCTTTGTATTTTTGCAGGGTATAGACAGGCAGACCGTTGACTATAATTTTTTGTTTATGGAGATAATAATTCAGAACGACAGCTTAAGCCATAGAGAATGTTCTGTTCTGGGGCTTAATGAGATCTTTGCTGAGGACTGTGAGAGGCAGGCCTTGCTGTTCGACGGCTTTATTTTCGGCGTCTGCCTTCGAGGCGAGGCGTCGGTGAGGATAAACGGAACAGTGTTTGATGTGGTGCCCGACAAGGTGTTTGCCGTTTTGCCAAAGCATTTGTTCTCAGCCGTGTCATATTCAGCAGATATCGACGTAAGACTGATTTTTGTTCCTATTGACATTGTCTGTAAATTGCCGTTGTCGCCTAATTTTGACTCATTGAGGAACACGGCGTCAAATCCATGTGTCGACGGTGGAGAGTGGACCGCTGATCTCGGGGCGCTGTGCGACATTATGATGAGGCATGACTATACTGCGGGCAAGGGCGAAGACATAATGATGTCGCTGGTATGCTCGGCAGCACTGATATTGTCTGATCTCTTTGAAGGCAGCGGCCATGACGTAAAGAAAACGCTGTCGAGACAAGAAGCTCTGGCAGGAAACTTTTTTGAACTGCTTTTCAGTCATTTCGAATCAGAACGTAGCGTGGCTTTTTATGCCGACAAGCTATGTGTAAGTCCAAAGTATCTTTCTGTTGCCGTAAGGAGCGTCAGCGGGTGTTCCGTACAGAAATGGATAAACGAGATTGTACTGGCCGAGGCCAAACGCTATCTGTGTACAACGGAAATGACAATACAGCAGATATCCGAAAAACTGCATTTTGCAAGTCCGTCTTCATTTGTCAGGTTTTTCAGGCAGCACACGCTGACAACTCCTTTGGCGTACAGGAAAGACTAATTATGATTATTGCAGTTTCTTGACGTTGGTGTGTTTTCTGACAATTTGCATGAATTCGTCGCCCGTGATGGTTTCTTTTTCTATCAGGAAGCCTGCAGCCTCGTGCATTATTGTCATGTTGCCGGTTATTATTTCTTTTGCCTTTTGATGGGCTTTCTTAATCAGTTTCAGCACCTCGCGGTCTATTTCGGCTGCCGTATCAGCCGAACATGTCAGCGAAGAGTCGCCGCCAAGATATGCGTTGCTGACGGTTTCGAGCGCCATCATGTCATATTGGTTGCTCATTCCGTATCGGGTAACCATGGCACGGGCCAGTTTTGTGGCTTGCTCAATGTCGTTAGACGCACCTGTTGTGACGGTATTCATGACTGTTTCCTCGGCAGCGCGTCCTCCAGTGAGCGTCACGATTCGGTTGAACATGTTTTCTTTGCTCAGCAGCACCTGTTCGCCTTCATCTACCTGCATAGTGTAGCCCAGTGCGCCCGACGTGCGCGGTATTATCGTTATTTTGTGAACCGGAGCCGAGTTTGTCTGCATTGCAGCCACCAATGCATGTCCTATTTCATGATAAGCTATGATTTTCTTTTCGTCGGCAGATATCACCTTGTTCTTCTTCTGTGCTCCGGCAATTACTGTTTCGACGCTTTCTTCAAGATCAGACGTTGTTACACGCTTGCGGCCCATGCGCACGGCACGCAGTGCAGCCTCGTTGACGATGTTTGCCAGTTCGGCACCTGACGAGCCGGCAGTGGCTCTTGCAACAATGTCGAGATCAATTTCCTCATGTCTTACATTAGCCAGATGCACCTTAAGTATGGCCTTCCTGCCTTCAAGGTCGGGCAATTCCATCTGTATGCGCCGGTCGAAGCGGCCCGGACGCAGCAGCGCCTTGTCGAGAGTTTCGGGCCTGTTGGTGGCAGCAAGGATTACCACACCCCGCTTTCCGTCGAATCCGTCCATCTCCGTAAGCAGCTGATTGAGAGTCTGTTCGCGCTCGTCGTTGCTCGAGAAACCGCTGTCGCGTCTTTTTCCTATAGCGTCAATCTCGTCAATGAATATTATGCATGGTGCCTTCTCGTTGGCCTGCTTGAACAGATCGCGCACCTTTGCTGCACCCATGCCCACGAACATCTGAACAAACTCTGATCCGGATATGGCGAAGAAAGGCACTTTTGCCTCACCGGCCACAGCACGTGCTATGAGTGTCTTGCCTGTTCCGGGAGGTCCTACAAGCAGTGCTCCTTTGGGCAGCGATGCTCCGATTTCGACATATTTACGCGGATTATGAAGAAAATCGACGATTTCCTTCAGAGTGTCTTTTGCCTCGTCTTGTCCGGCAACATCAGCGAAAGTTGTCTTTATGTCAGCATCGGCATATATCTTGGCTCCTCCGTTGCCGAACGACATGAAGTTGCCGCCGTCGCCCATCCTGCTTCTGATGCTTCTGGCGGCCTGTCGCCATATGAGATAGAATATGATGCCGGGGAGAACCCACATGAGCAGGAAGTTGAGCAGAGGGGAGTTTTCCTGAGGTATAATTTCATTGAAAGAAATTTTGCCCGACTTGTTAGGACTCTTGGCCGACAGCAGCCTGTCTACCAATTTTGGGTCGTTGATCTCACCTGTCTGATAAGTTATTGTCTTGCCGTCGGTTTCTTTCGCCGTGAAGTAGATGTGGCTGCTCTTAATCATAACGTCCTTCACCTTTCCGCTGTCCACCTTTCCGACAAAAGTGCCGTAGTCGGTTTCGATTATGCGGCCGCGTCCGAATTTAGGAAAGATAAGGCCGTTGAGAAACAGCACAAGCAGAAAGCCCCACAGAAGTCCGTAGTATGGATTTGTCTTTTTCTGGTTCTGAGTGTTTGTCTTCTTCATAAAAACTGTTTTTTCCGGTTGCAAAGATAAATACATGCGCTGCATGAACCGTTACCGGAAAAGAATAAAAAATGTGCAATATTTCACATAAATGAGGCGTATGAAGGCTTGTTGATGTATGTCTGGAATTTGTTGAGTGTTAAACCAAAACCAGATATTGGAATCAATAAGGATTGTAGTTTTATGTGGAATGTTTTGCAGCCTGTTTTCTCGAAACTGTGTCGGGCTGTTTAGATAAGTGGTAAATGGCAAGATGAAAATAGAAAACAAAGAGCGTGTTGAGAATATAAATGTACTTTTAAAAGTAAGACAAATGCGGACATATGGCCGACGTTGTCAGGTTATAAAGCATGTCTTGATGACATAAAAAATCCGAAGCTGACAGAGCCGGACGGGGCTGAGGCATGTTGCCTTGTGCTGTTAGCTTCGGATAATATGATGTTGCAGTGCATTCAGGGCTACGGCCGGCGTGGCCCCGGATGCTGTTGTTATGTCTAGATGAAGAGGTTGACGCCTGCTTCTTCTGCCTTCTGCATGTAAGAGGCTACGCCGCCCACGGTTACGCCGTCGAGCAGTTCCTCCTTCTTTATGCCCATCATGTCCATTGTCATCTGGCATGCTATAAACTCGACGCCGTTGTCCATGGCCTGACGGATGAGCGATTCGAGCGAGTCGATGTTCTTCTTTTTCATTATTCCGCGTATCATCTTGCTGCCCATGCCCATCATGTTCATCTTTGACAGGGCAAGACTGTCGCTGCTCTTGGGGAGCATGTGGGCAAACATCTTCTCGGTGAGAGTCTTCTTTACGGCCGGGCCGTGCTTCTTCTTTATGACGTTGAGGCCCCAGAAGGTGAAGAAGATAGACACTTTGCTGCCTGTGGCGGCTGCGCCGTTGGCAAGGATGAATGTGGCTATGGCGCGGTCGAGGTTATCGCTGAAGCATATAAGGGTCTTGTTCTTGCCGGCAGGAGCGCATGCGGCGGCAGGCTTGTCGTCAGACTGCTGCTTCCTGATGAGGATGGTGTGACAGCCGTCGGTGCACGAAGCCGAAAGGAAGGCGTTGCCCGTTGACTTACACCACGCCTTGGCGTCTGACGGGAAACCGGGGTCGGTGGCCTTTACCTCTATAGTCTCACCGGGCTGCATGTCGTCGGTGGCCTGTTTCAGTTTAAGTATCGGACCGGGGCACTGCAGTCCGCAGGCATCAACGGTAAGCGTTGCACGGCTGTCGCTGCATTGACTGCCCGGAGTGCAACTGCACGAACAAGAAGAGTCGTCGCTGTCATCGTTGCCGTCGGCACACTGAAGGTCTTGTGTGGCCAGCTGATAAGTCTTGTAGCCGCCCGAAAGGTTGCGCACGTCGTAGCCGTTGGCCATAAGTATGCGTGCGGCGATGTAGCCTCTGAGACCTACGGCGCAGAATGTTACTACGGGCTTGCTTTTGTCTATTTCGCCCATGCGCTCGCGGATGTCGTCTACGGGAATGTTGACGGCCCCGCTGATTGTGCCGAGGCTGAATTCGGATGGTGTACGGGTGTCGATAATCTGAACCTTGCTGCGGTCGAGACCGTCGATGTCGCGCCAGTAGATAACAGGCATCTTGCCGGATATGATGTTGGCAGCTGTATAACCAGCAATGGCTATCGGATCTTTGGCCGACGAGAACGGAGGAGCATAAGCCTGCTCAAGGCGGATAAGGTCGTAGATGGTGCCCTTGTGCTTGATGATTATGGCCAGCTGGTCGATGCGCTTGTCTACGCCTTCGTGTCCTACACACTGCGCGCCGTAGAGCGTGCCGTCTTCAGGATTGAAGGTGAGCTTGGTGGTGATGAAGAACGCACCGGGGTAATACTCGGCATGAGACATGCTTGTCGTAGTGCTGCTCTGATATTTGATGCCGAGTTGTTTCAGGCGCTTTGCAGGAAGGCCCGTAGAGGCTACAACTACATCAAATACCTTAGCTATCGACGTACCGATGGCTCCTTCATATTCGGTTGTATTGCCAAACACCATGTTGTCGGCCACGATGCGTCCCTGACGGTTAGCCGGTCCGGCAAGATAGTTGAGCCACGGCTCGCCATATTCTGGATGCGGATATTCTATGGCATCGCCTACGGCATATACGCCCTTGGCCGATGTCTCGAGATATTTGTCTACCTTGATGCCACGCGCGCCAAGCTCTATGCCGGCACTCTTGGCAAGCGACGTATTGGGGCTTACGCCGATGGAGAGCAGCACGAGGTCGGTTACAATGCTCTTGCCCGACTTGAAGAACACGCGTATGCGTCCGTTGTCCTTCTCGAAGCGCTCAACGGCTGTGTTGAGATGAAGCGAAACACCCTGACTGAGCAGTTCGCGGTGGACATGAGAAGCTATGCTGAAGTCGACAGGTGCCATTACCTGCGGAGCCATCTCGACAATAGACACGCGGGCGCCGGCATGACTGAGATTCTCAGCCATCTCGAGTCCGATGAATCCTCCGCCTACAACAACGGCGCTCTTTACGCTGTACTGCGTAAGATAGTCTTTTATGCGGAATGTGTCTTCAACGTTGCGCAGGGTGAATATGCCCTCGGTGTCGATGCCGGGGAACGGAGGTCTGACGGGCGACGAGCCGGGCGAGAGCAGCAGTCGGTCGTAATGCTCGTCAATAACAGAGCCGTCGGGGCGGCGCAGCGTTACGGTCTTGGCCTTAGTGTCGATGCTTATGGCCTCGGTGTTGACGCGCACGTCGACGTTGAAGCGGCGTCCGAACGACTCGGGTGTCTGCACAAACAGCTTATTCTTGTCGGCAATGGTGCCGCCGATGTAGTAGGGCAGTCCGCAGTTGGCATATGAAATGTGCGGCCCCTTTTCAACCAATATTATCTCGGCCTTTTCGTCGGCCCTGCGAATGCGTGCGGCTGCGGTGGCTCCACCGGCAACTCCGCCAATGATGATGTGTCTCATGTCAGTGTGCTTGTTTTAATTATTATTGTTTGTTGTTATTTCTTTTTCAGTCATGCTTTCGGCTATCAGGCGCAGCTCTTCGGGCAGCGAAAACTGCGAGCAGTGTATGCGGTCGATAAGTTCGCGGCCCTTCTTTGTGAGGTGGAAACTCATGCAGCGGCTGTCGTGTGGGCACACGTTGCGCCTTATGTAAGCCTCCTTCTCGAGCGATGCAATCACCTTGGATGCGTTTGAGCGCGAGAGCTGAAGCTCGTCGGCTATCTCGCCCGAAAGCATCTTCTCTTTTTCAGACAGCACGCAGAGCAGCATGGCCTCGTTGAAGTTGAGGCCGAAGGCCTTCTGTAGCTGAAGTTCAAACTCGCTTATACAGCGGTATATCTTTCTTATCTTGCAGATGCAGTTGTTGTTCATGTCGATATTATTTTGCCGTTACATATTATGGTGAAAGATTTTTTAATTCTTATATTATTTCCATTGGAAAACATTGCAAATATAGATATTTGTTTGTTATAAAGATAATTTCCGATAGAAAATAATTTGTTTTGTAACATTTATTTGCTAAAAGGCCTGCCTTTTAACACTTTCCAATGGAAAATAAATCTGTAATAGGCGGACGTGTGTATGTCATGAGCCATGCGGTGATATTGCCAGTGAGCAGTAGGGCAGGCAATGGTGTTGTGCGTTCAAGTCAGCAGAAGCTGGGCATAAAGATGCTTGAGGCATGCGGATATGAGCATGGACGAAGGTTATGCATTAGGCTGCATGAATAGGTATAATGGCTATGAAAACGACGCCACGGATGAAAGACCGCAAAACGGATTGTGAAAGGTGTCCTTTTGCATTGTAATATGCCGTCTTTTAGGATGTAAAAGGATACATATCAGAAAAAAGGCAGGAAGAAGAGTTGTGTGATGAGTTGGAAAAGCAACTCGTCACACTGTATGTATCTGAAAACAAATGACTTACATACGAATGTGACGAGTTGTGAGTTTTTAAATAAAAATTTTATTTGTTTGATTGCCTGCCTGTGCGGTGCGTCTTGTCCGTATCATACCGCAAGGACATGGCCATTATGCCTTCATGATAATCTGGTTATAGTAAGGATACGGAATCTCTATCTTCTCGACGTCGAAACGCTCCTTGATAGCCCTCAGCAGGTCGCACTTCATGGCAAAGGCGTTGCCCGTGGTAGACGCCCACGCCCATGCACGCAGCGTTATGGCAGAGTCGCCAAGATTGATAACGCGTATGACAACCTGCGGCACATTGTTGGCTTTCTCCTCGTCGGTGCGATGGTCTATGAGCATCGGGTGCTTCATAATCTCGTCTCTCATCACGTCGATGGCATGGCCGAGGTCAGTGGTGTAAGACACGCCGACTTCTATAAAAGAGCACGTGGTGGTTTCGCCATAAGACGAATTGACTATGGTGCTTGAGTTTATCTTGTTGTTCGGAATGAGAATCATGCGGTTTTCGGCGTTCTGTATGACCGTATGGCGGAGCGTAATCTCCTTTACTGTTCCAACGATGACGTTGTCAACCTGGATAAAGTCTCCCACCTTAAACGGACGCGAAAAGATGATGAACAGTCCGCCTACGATGTTAGACAAGGCCTCCTGAGAAGCAAGGCCGACGGCCATGGCCATGATACCGGCACTGGCGAGGATTGAGTTGCTGACCTTCTCCATGCCCGGAATGAGCGACAGAAATGCAGCCACACCTATGATATACACGGCGGTGGTGATTATCTGGCGTATAAAGCTTATCTTTGTCTCGTCGAAGACAATGCGGCCGCGCTTTCTCTGCGAACGGTTGAACAGATACTTGATGAACGCATTGAGTATGCGCACGAACACGTAAATTAAGAAACCCTTGATTAAGAACACGACAATCCAGCGGATTGATAGTCCGAAGACTTCCATGTTTAGCATTTCATTGATATTCATGGCGTTATGATTTAGTTTTATTTATAATGATGTGTCATGTCCAGCCTTTGCACATTGCTGCCGGATATGTAGGCCCGACTGCATGTTGAAGCTTGGTATATGCAAAGATAAGAAATAAAAATATAAAAGATGAAATAATATGCATAAAATGTGCTACCTTTATTTACACATTTTATGCAGCACGGCCATTTCGCGTAGCTTTATGTCTTGCAGGTTAGAGGATATTCTGATTTTTTGTCGTATCTTTGTGCTTGCCGGCAGAATGTGATGTAGATGGCTGTCGGCAGAAAAACATTTGAAATGAGAAAACGTACTAATAATGGAAGAAAGCCTGTGGAAGGAAGTCTGTTTGGCGATGACGATTTTGAGCCTTGCATGCCGGCCATAGACCTGAGTAAATACAATTTTGATGAAGTGTTCGGGCGGTTGGCGAAGTCGGACTTCAGGCGACGCTTCCGGCTGAATGATGAGATGAAGGATTATGTAACGGAGAAGGGACTTGGGCGCATTGGCATGCATGCAGCTGACATAATAAGAAAAAGACTTGCACCAGCCGTTATACCAAACGACGGAAAGCAGACACCGATGAAAGGACATCCCGTGTTCGTGGCACAACACGCAACAGGATGCTGCTGCCGGGGCTGCCTGTCAAAATGGCACGGCATTGAGGCGGGGCGTGAACTTACGGCCGCTGAGCAGGAGTATGTAGTGGCTTTGCTGCTGACCTGGATATCCAGACAATTATAACGGCATAAAGACTACACCGGAAGATTTTCTGCGGTGTGCTTTATGCCGTCATTTTCGATATAACGTTCCGCTACGAAACGTTTAAGTGCAGACAGGTTGTCTGCATGATGTTATCCCTAAACCTCAAAAAACTTATAAGGCATTAACTATTGTCTTAGTTCTTGTCGCCGGCCCAGTCTTTGGCGTTTATTGCCTCGAGGAGCTTGATGGCGTCTACATACTGAGCTATGCCGTCGGCAACGTTTTTGGCGTCGCGCATGGCAAGTACGACGGTCGAGGGGCGGTTTACAACGTCGCCTCCCGCAAACACACCCTTGCGGCTCGTCATTCCGCATGGAGTCTCGCGTGTTAGCACGTATCCGCTTTCGTCAACCTCAATGCCCTTGGTGGTCGACACTACGCGACTGGCGGGCACGGAGCCGATGGCCATGAGCACCTTGTCGGCCTTTTCTGTGCGGCGCTCACCGTTGTGCTCTATGACTACGCCGTTGAGAATGCCGTCCTTGTCGAGAATCTCCACAATCTTTGACTGCCAGTTAAACTTGACACCCTCTTCGACGGCTTCTTCGTATTCGGAGCGAAGGGCGCTCATCTCGTTCACCGTGCGGTGATAAACAATCTCGACATCCTTTGCACCCATGCGGATGGCCGTGCGGGCACCGTCCATGGCTGTGTTGCCGCAGCCGATGACAAACACACGGTCGCCTTCTTGTATGGGCACGTCTTCGCGCGCAATGTTTCCTTCGTTGTATAGACTCACCTTTCTTAAGAAGTATACAGCCTGACGTACGCCTTTGAGGTTTCGTCCCGGAATATCCGGTTTTTTCGGCTTTACTGTACCAGTGCCCATGAATATGGCGTCGAAGCCACGTTCAAAGAGCTGGTCGATGTTTATGTCGGTTCCAACTGTGGTGTTGCAGTGGAACACCACTCCAAGTTCTTCAATCTTTTTGATTTCGCGTCTTACTATCTCCTTCGGCAGTCGGTATTCAGGGATGCCGAACATGAGAACGCCGCCTGGTTCGGGTTCCATCTCGAATATCTCAACGTTGAAACCTTTGCGTGCCAGGTCGCCGGCAATGGTAAGTCCGGCAGGTCCTGAACCGATTACGGCTATGCGTCCGCGTGTCTTTGGCTGCAGGTTCTCGCGTATCAGGCCCATGCCGCCGTCGAAGTCGGCTATGAATCTTTCCAGCTTGCCAATATGTATCGCCTGTCCTTTCTTGCTCAGTACGCAATGTCCCTCGCACTGCTTCTCGTGCGGGCATACGCGTCCGCATACAGCCGGCAGGTTACTCTTGTCGTTGATTATCTTCATGGCGTTACCGAGATTACCTTTCGAAAGCTCGTGAATCCAGTCGGGAATGTCGTGGCTTATGGGGCATCCTTTCTTGCACTGCGGAACTTTGCAGTGAAGACAGCGCTTGGCCTCGTTTATGGCTTCGAGCATGGTATAGCTCTCGTTTACCTCGTGAAATAACTCTTTTTGTTCTTCCATTTGCTTTAAAGTAGTTTGAGTATTGTAAAATTATTTGCAAAGATAGTGTAATTTTTGACTTAAATAAAAAAATAGTGTGACGAAAATGAAAAAGTCATCATAAAATGTTTTTACAAAATAAAATTTAGTATCTTTGCGTGCAATTTTTTTGGTAAATATTATTTATTTGCGTCTTATATGGTGGTTGTGTAAATCGGCGAAAGACGTATATTTTATATAAAAAAAATATTAGACTATGATCTCTGCATTTGACAAAACATTTAAATTAGGTATTCTCTTGTCAGTTATCGACTGGCTTACATTTAATGTAGTATTCTTGTTGTTCACGCTGTTTTCAGGAGCAGATACGAGCGGAGAATTTGTGGCTGATTTGTTAATGGCAAATGTCTCATATGTTGTTGCATTGCAGATTGTTACCATAAGCCTGCATCACAGACAGGCTCAGCCGGCAAAAGAGCTCAGCAATACTTCACGTACATCAGCTATATTCATAGTGCTGTATGCGGCAGTGTTGGGTATCATGGGATTTTCCGTACCGGGGCTTGCTTATTGTATCGAAATATCTCTACTTGTTTTTCTTGTTACAAGTATTGAGCGACTTTTACTTAGAACATACATTAAGCATAAGCGAAGTGTTGGCCGGAACAGAGTTGATACAATAATACTTGGTACAGGACAAATGGAACAGAAAATTGCTGACGTGATGACTAACGTCTGGAACGGATACAATCTTCTGGGATATTTTATCAAAACAGATTCTGACTCAATGACAAACAGCTCTACAGGTGAGGAACTTGCTTATCTGGGAGAGGAGAGCGAACTGCTGCCTTTTATAGAGAATAATCATGTTGACGAGCTCTATATCGGCGTAATGCCGGATAAACTGAAAGAATATAAGGCTCTGATGAGGCTTTGTGAAAAGCATATGATCAGAACATATTATGTGCCTACCATATCTTACGGAGAATTCCGCAGTGCGAAGGTTATGGAGTTTGGCGACATTTATGTCATGTCGCAGTATAACGAACCGCTGAAGGATATGCGCAACAGGATACAGAAACGTGTATTCGACTTTGTGGTTTCGCTACTTTTTATATGCACATTGTTCCCGATAATATTGATAATTGTGGCGATAGTATCAAAGATAACGATGCCCGGACCGTTGTTCTTTAAGCAGAAACGTACCGGATATGACGGAAAGGACTTCGTGTGTTATAAGTTCAGGAGCATGAAGGTAAACAAGGATTCTGATAAAGTACAGGCTGTCAAGGATGACCCGAGAGTGACTAAATGGGGCTTGCTGATGCGTCATACCAACATTGATGAGCTGCCTCAGTTTATCAATGTACTTAAAGGAAACATGAGCATTGTCGGTCCGCGTCCGCATATGCTTGCTCATACCGACTATTATTCCCAACTTATATCAGACTATATGATACGCCATTACGTAAAGCCCGGTATAACAGGATGGGCTCAGACTCATGGTGAGAGGGGAGAGACAAAGACAGTGGATGACATGAAGCGCCGTGTGGAAAAGGATATTTGGTATATTGAGCACTGGAGTTTCTGGCTCGATATTCAGATAATATTAAAAACCGTTTCTGATGCCATTCATGGTGATGAAAAGGCTTATTAAAAGGATAGAAGTGCAGATTGCATTTGGGCTATATATAAACGGGGATGTCGCTTTTGGGAGCATCCCCGTTTGTTGTTGAAGTATTAGTGGTGTCTTGATTTTATGATAGATGTGATAATTTCATTTGTCTGTGGAGCAGTGGCGTCCTTCTCGCGGATTTTTCTTGTTTGGAGATGAGGGATAATGCGTTTGGATAAATTATACCTGATTGTTGCTATGACGCTGAGTCCATATTCTTGATTATCATGTTTTATGGTTGTCTTTCTGTGATTGTTTTTTGCGTATGGAGATATAATCCCGGAATAATAGTACCATTGTCGTTTTTTGCTTTATCTTGGTTTTTACACTTTTAGCAGATCTGCGTTAATAAAAAAGGAGAAAACAGTTTTTACACCGCTTTCTCCCTTGCAAAATTTAACCCTCTATTTATTATTTATCATAGGTAAGGAACTTTGTGTTCGTGATTTTTACGTCAACGTTATTGTCAAAGTCCTTATCTTTTTTCGTGTAGAAGAATGTACAGTTGTCTATTGTAACGTCATGTACGCACTTCAAGCCCGGGAGGCCGTGTGCCGAAATGGCTGTTTTTGTGTTTCGGCATACGACGTTTGATATATGTATGTCTCCAAAGTCAGGTGCAAAAGGTGCGTCGGTGTAGGTGGCTGTTTCAGCCTTGTCTTCTTTTACGCTGTATTTCTTGTCGATATAAGTGCACTCAAATACAATTGCTTCATCTTTGATGTCCGTCATGAAGATGTCGCTGATATACAGCCCTTCAACCTTTCCGCCGCGTCCTATGCCGCTCTTGAAGCGCAGACCTGTGTCAGTGCCGCTGAAGCGGTTGTTGCGTACAACAATGTTCTTTATGCCTCCGGTGAACTCGGAGCCTATGACAAAGCCGCCATGAGCATGGAACACCGCATTGTTCTCAATGAGAATGTTCTCACATGGTCCATATTTGAGACCAGACTCTCCGGCTCCCGCCTTCATGCATATTCCGTCGTCTCCGGCGTCGATGGTGTTGTTGACAATCAGGACATTCTTGCAGCTGCTGATGTCGAGAGCGTCGCCGTTCTGGGCGTTCCACGGGCATCTTATTGTAACGTTGTCAACTATCACGTTGTTGCAGCGTGTAGGGATGAGGTGGAACTTGGGCGAGTTCTGAAGTGTAACGTCTTTTACGAGCACATTCTCGCAGTCGGTTATTCTGATGAGGTGTGTGCGCATCTTTTCCTGTGCCTCGGGTGTGGCTGCTATGTTTTCGTAATGCTTGAGGTTGAACGGAAACCACAGTTTGCCTCCTTCTGTCTCTGTGCCTCCCATATAGAGAAACTCTTTCCACTCGGCGTCGCTTACTTTAGAACGCTTTACAGGACGCCAGAATGCGCCGTTGCCGTCGATTACGCCTTCGCCGGTTATGCTGATGTTCTTACGCTTGCTTGCGCTTATCAGTGGAGTGCATTTGTCGTCTTTCTTGCCGTTTTCTTCTTTTATAAACAGACTCTTTTCGGGTGAAGCCATTATTATGGCGTTTTTCTCTATGTGCAGATCAATGTTGTCCTTAAGCGAAATCATTCCCGTCAGCCATATTCCGGCAGGCACCACAAGATGGCCTCCTCCCTGCTTGTTCAGTGCGCTTATTGCTTTTCTGAAAGCTTCAGTATTAAGGGTTACGCCGTCTCCTACGCCTCCGAAGTCTTTAAGATTAACGGTGTTTGCCGGTATGACCGGTGCAGTTGCTTTAGGCATTTCAACCGGAAGGTTTTGGTAATAAGTGTCGTAGTCACTTGCCTGGGCAAAGTTTAATGCAAGCATAAATGCTACGCATAGAGATAAAACTTTTTTCATTTTGATTAGTTAATAAGTTTATTTTTACTTTAGTATTTAATATTCCAATTTATTTAATATGTTCATGTCCGGGTGTTTTGTCCCCGTTCATGTATGGACTGTTCAAATAATTATGTATATACGTTGATGTCGTTTGATTATTTTTATAGTTTGCGGTAAATTTTTTGCAAATGTAATGCAAGTTGGAGACATTTCCAAATAATAAATATTCTAACATGATAATTTTATGTGTTTTTAAATTTTACAAAAAATATTGTCTATGTGTTTTTACGGGTAAATTATGGGCAAAATAGGGCGATTTTAGGCAAAAATAAAATTTTTAGTAAAAAAGTTGCTGAAAAATTTGGTGGTAATAAAAATAATGCCTACCTTTGCACTCGCAATTGAGAAACAAACACTAATCAGTTGTTAAGGACGCGCTTGTAGCTCAGTTGGTAGAGCATCTGACTCTTAATCAGAGGGTCCAGGGTTCGAGCCCCTGCAGGCGTACAAAGAGACACTTTCGAGTGTCTCTTTTTTTTGTTTGTACATATTGTGTTTTTGTTTAAAAACGGCTAATCCGATAAATAGTGGCTCACCCGATAAATAGTGGGGAAAGAAAATATTACGCATAAATTTTAGTCAGCCTAAAGAGGAAGAATGGTATGTCAATAACTCCTCGGAGCAATGCT
>NZ_DBLZAX010000011.1:0-129834 GCF_057607445.1 Xylanibacter sp.
GCACGCATCACAGCCATGCCTTCTTTGTCTACAACACGGCCAGTCATGCCATACTTGTTTTCCTGAGCGCCCGAACCTACAGATATCAAGGCGAAAATTATGAAAAGCAGAAATCTCATACCTATATTTTTTGTATTAATACATATAGATGTTAAACATAAAATATTTTTCAGATTGTATGCTGTTGCTGATGTATTTTATTCCTGATGGTATTTAGCATAAATGCCTTTGCCAAATCTTTATGACATTTGGGCGTATATCCTTCGATCTTTTTTTGTATACATGCGATTGAGAAAAAACAACTTGGCAATAGTTCACATTCCATACACTCTTTTCTTAAAAATGGCGATTGGGTAGTATAATACTTATAATACATATTATTAGGTAAAAATTTTCCGTCAGCGTTAATCTTACCAATACAGTATTTTCCGTTATAATCGCGTGCTGTACATTTGTAAACATCCAAATTATAATTTATAACAAATTGTTCCATATTTTCAACGTAACAAACAGAGCAGCGATACAGAAATGATTTTTTATCAATATTATTATTGTAGCCTTTTTCATGTGCCTTGTTCTTAAGCTCAAGCACTTTATTTGAAAGTGAATCAAGTTTTTTACTTTCTTGCCATACAATTTGTGGGGACACATGTATAAAGTTTCTTACATCTTTGTCAAAAGAATCAAGTATTGATTTTGCGTTATCAATATTGGCTTCAGTATAGTTTATCCGTAATTCGATATTTGGATTTTTGATTATTTTACAAAGCGTATGTATGTTTCTAACAATTATATCATAAGAATCTTTCATTGATGGCGAGAATCTTACTTTGTTATGGTGCTCTTTGTCACCATCCAGGGTTATCTGAAATTGACGTAAATTTATCTCATCCATTTTCATTGCCATGTCATCATTTATCAGACTTCCGTTTGTCGTGATAATATTTGAAAATATTATATTATTACGTTCACACCATTTTTTTAATATTTTAGACAACGGATAAATTATTTGCGAAAATCTCAAAAGAGGTTCTCCTCCAAACCAGTCAAGAACTACATTTTTTATATTGTTGTTTTGTATTTCTGATTTTATAAAACGAAGAATAGATTTAGCACTTTCCTTTGTCATCAATGATGCTTTATGGTCTTCGTAACAATACCAACATCTAAAATTGCAGCTAAGAGTTGGAATAATTGTTATTCGTAATAATTTGCTGTTGTAACGGCTTATCAGATTTCCATAACGTATACCACATGTTTCATCAATGTCGTCGTTAATGATAAAACCGTTATTTTCTAATGTCTTGCATATCTCTGCCGGCAATATTTGTAAGTTCTTATTCTCCAAAGCAGAGTATAATTCATTGTCAATCTTCAACAGAGCATTGGATATTTGATTAAAAATATAATGCTTTTCTTGATCTTTATAAAAAATGGTATATTTGCTCAACTTCATAGTATTACTTTTTAGATTAAATTTATTTGTTTAGATACGTCTGTTATTTTTTATAACAGACGTACCTTAATTTTGTTATTAAGAGTTCAATTTACTTACCATCACCTGACCCTGGATTGACGATAGGTTTGTCTGGTTTAGGCTCATTTTTATCGTCAATTTCACCTTCACAAGTGCATAAGAAACCATTTGAATTTCCGTCACCGGTGCATTTACATACTCCTCCATTGGTATTGTTTCCTTGTACACCCGTTCCACCTGCAATTTCTGCCAATTGTTCAACGTTTAACAATTCGCCTTCAGTTATAATTCGTTCGATTTTCATAATTTTAAGAATTAAAATGTTATGTTTTCCTTAACACTAATATAAACATTTTGTCGACTTAAACATTTATATGTGCTTTTTGTACAGAGGTTTCAGGTTTTTGCCTCTATATATTAACGGACTTTATGATCGGCCATTCCATTTAATCCAGTCGCTATATTATTATGTACCTTTTCTTTATCATCATTATTAATCAAATCTTTAGTTAATCAACTTATAGCATGTTAAACTTAATCTCAACTAAGATTCGTAATGTTATTTAAAAGTTGATTTAAATTTGATATTATGTCGTTTATATTTTTCTAAATTTTATTCTATCTCAATTTCACAATAATATATGTATTTGCCGTCATCTAACTGCAGTTCATAAATGCCTTGCATATCAGCTGGCAATTCCACTTCGTTGGTTCCAGCCAGTATATCCATTGAATAGATGGCGATGTCATTGTCAACCAACCTTAAAACGATATTATTAAACTGTCCAAATAAATATAATGTATTGCTACATAAGCCTATTGACGGACCTTTTATCGGAGTGTATAAAGGCGGAGTTCCATTTTGGTCACTGTCAAAACTATTATCAGCCTTTACATGCAATTGTAAATAATCCCCGTAAAAAGGAATATCGACAGATTGTGCCGATGTGTGTGCTGTAAATGCCATAACGGCAAACATTATTAATAATAACTTTTTCATAATATTTTGGTTTTAAATTCAATCGCAAAGTAACAGAATTTGGAAAAAGGTTGCAAATATTTTAAGAGTTGATTTTTCACAAGTTTTTCACAAACCTGCAAAAAAAGGCAGTCCGCCGTTGTGAAAAAATTTCACAACGGCGGACTGCCTGTATAACTAACTATCTGATTATAAGGATTTTATGTATTTGTCGAAATCTTTTGGCGAGCCTTCGTGTCCGGTCATCTTTACGAGAAGCCTTTTACGTATGTTTGAAATGTTAGACGAAGACGAATCTGTAAGTATGCATATTTCAGCCGGCACAAAGTTGAGTCTTATAAGCAGGCAAATCAGATATTCGTTGTCGTTGAGCGTATTTTCCCATTTGCTCAACGGCTTATAGTCTCTGAACATTTCCTTAAGCAGGCCTGAATCTTCTTTGCCGATACGGCTGTGTGTCTTTCTTGCATACTGTTTTATCCGCTTGATCACCGGTTTGTCTTCAAAGACCATACTGTCTTTTATGTCTTTAAACTTATCTTCATATTCAGCACGCAGCACTTCTATCTCTTTTGTCTTTTCTTCAATCATCCTGTTTACTTCGGCATGCAGGCCGCTGTTGATGCTTTCGAGCTCTGTTTTGCTCATTTCAAGCTCATTTATTTTGCGTTTATATTCTTTTATCTCGTTAACTCTTGCCCTGCGTTTCCTTATTATATATGTTCTCACGGCCAGTGCCCCGCCAATGGCTGCAGCCATGATGGCCATAATTATGATTATGCTGATATATTTTGTCCGCAATGCGTCTTTCTCAGCCTCTTCAGCATTCTGCCTGTATCTGTTATAGTTATACATTGCCTGCATCTGCTGGAGATGTTCGGTTGACATACGGGTATAAAAAGAATCTGTCATCTGGCGTGTTAATTCAGAATATTTTGCAACAGAGTCAGGCCGATGAAGTTTTTTGTATAATTCAGTAAGCCCCTCGTAGCTGTATCCAAAATCATTAGGCTAATTGGATGTTGTCTTCAGGCACTTGTCAAAGCACAGCCTTGCAGAGTCATAGTCGTTAATGCTAAGATAATAATATCCTTTAATTGCATAATGCACTTCCAGGCCTTTTTTAATGTTGCCATATTTATCAAATCTTCCGCTCATTTTTTCATATACATCCAAGGCATGCTTGGCTTTTGATATGTTTCCGTTTTTTGCGTAAATGTCAATAAGTGGCCCTAAAGAGTAGGCTGCTTCTCTTTTATATCCGTATTTGGAGTAAAGTCCATACAGCTTTTCGCGTATGCTGATGACTGAGTCTATTAAATACTGTTTAGAATAAATATTTGCCTTCTGTTCGTATGTAATAATAGCACTTAAAGTGTCTTTTGCCTTCATTGCGTATTTAAACGCCAGGCTATTTTCGTGGAAAGCGTCGCTTATGGCACGCTGATTTTTTAAAATCTCTGCCGACCATACGTGTATTCTGTGCAGTGTAAGAAAGTCGCAGCTGCTGTCAGTGGTGTCTGCCTTTGCTGCCGCTTCATGAAAATACTGCAATGCCATGGGGGCATCCTGACTTCTTTGATATACGCATCCAAGGATATAGTATGCGAGCATACGTTCGTTAGAATCTCCGTGCTTGTCAAAATAGTCGGCAATGTCTTTCAGCGAGTCGGTGCTCATGGGCATTATGAGTTTATTTCTTACTTTAGCCTTTAGCAGCAGCAGCTTCATTTGCCGGCTTTTGTTCATTGTGCTTTCTCCCTCCAGACTGTCAATAAGCATCGTCGCCCTTTGTGGTGCCGCCTCGCTCAGACTGTCTGCCGCAGCAATATCTCTGTCTGCCGCCTGCTGTCCGCAAGACACAACAGATAATAGTGTTGGCACTATAGATACGGCCAATAAAAGGCCGCCCGTTATGTTGGTTATAATTCTCTTCATCGTTTTAAATGGTATTCGAGATGCAAAGATAATATTTTTTTTGAGTAGTTAAAGGAGTTAGAGTAGTTAAAGGAGCTTGTTTAAGTGAAGAACGAAGAGTGAAGAGTGAAAAATTCGATACTTCACTTAACCGCCTGTAGCCACAAGACAAATGTGCCGGCTGATTTGTAATCTGCCGGAATTGAATATAAGGATTTTAATCCGCTTGCTTCCTATTTTAATTTTTGTATGGATTTCGGATCACAGATCCTAATATTTAATGCTGTCGGATAGCATATCCGACAGAACAATAGTCTTGTTGTTTCTTTTCGTTTCAAGCCGCAAATTCTTAGGATTTCTTGTTGGGCATAATCTACTACTGGGCATTTGGATTTTTCGTTTTTCACTTTTCATTTTTCACTTAACCGCCTGTAGCCACAAGACAAATGTGCCGGCTGATTTGCAATCTGCCGAAATTAAGTATAAGGATTTTAATCCGCTCACTTCCTATTTTTATTAATAGGTATGAGTTTTGGATCACAGATCCTAATATTTAATGCTGTCGGATAACATATCCGACAGAACAATAGCCTTGTTGCTTTCTAATGTTTTTATAGTTTCCAAGCCGCAAATATCGCTTGTACAATTGATTTGAACCAACAAAGCTAATGTGCCGGCTGATTTGCAATCTGCCGGAATTAAGTATAAGGATTTTAATCCGCTTACTTCCTATTTTTATTTTAGATATGAATTTCTAATCAAAAAAATAGCTATTAAGGTATGAGTTTTGGATCACAGATCCTAATATTTAATGCTGTCGGATAACATATCCGACAGAACAATAGTCTTGTTGCTTCTTGACGTTCCAAGCCGCAAATTCTTTGGATTGCCTTTAATCAGCAGTTCTTGCTTTAAGTAAAAACTTAGGACAAAATATTTTTTCAATCTGGAAAATCAAAAGATAACGGATGTTAATTACTCGGTGCAAAAATTCTAAATGGTTAACATTCGTTTGCTTATCAGGATGGATAACGAGGCAAAAAACATGGATTTTGAGCCGTAAAAGCATGGTTTTAGAGTGATTAAAGGGCGCTTTTGAGAGTATAAGTCGGCCACTTTTGGAGCGTAAACGGCAGAGTAATATTTTTTAACTATTAAGGTTTTGAGCTTAAAACGGTATAAGAAATTGAATGACAGAGACTTAACCGTAAAGTCTGATTTTTGCCGTTTTTCACGCCAAATCACAGACTTGCGATGAACATCGCTATTCTGAGAGCGTCAAACGGACAGAAAATGTCAGAAATATTTACAAATAAAGAAACGTTATTAAGTGAAAAACGAAAAGGGGAAAAGTGAAAAATCCGATACTCTTGAGGATTTTTATTTGGGATTAAATTGGTTAAAGCCAAATCTGTCATTAGACTGCACATTGCTTTAACAATTTAGTGCCTTTATGCTTTGAGCCGTATTTGGGTTTTCTATTGGCGCAAGGAGCTAAGAGAAATTAAAAATTAAAAGTTAAAAATTAAAGATGAAAAACGCCTGACGGAAGTGAAAAGAAGGGGCAAAAGTGCAACTAAAAATGAGAACTTAAAAATTAAAAGTTAAAAATTAAAGATGAAAAACGCCTGATGGAAGTGAAAAGAAGGGGCAAAAGTGCAACTAAAAATGAGAACTTAAAAATTAAAAGTTAAAAATTAAAGATGAAAAACGCTTGTCGGAAGTGAAGAGAAGGAGCAAAAGCGCAACTAAAAATGAAAACTTAAAAATTAAAAGTTCCGTAAGCATCCGTATTAAATTGGTAAATTGTTATTCGTCTTTAAGAATAAAAAAAGCAGGATGATATAAGAGTTGGAAGCTGTAGGGCGTCTGAGGCTATGTATCTATTCGTGAAATAAAAGCGGACAGGCCTCGGCTAAATGCAGCCTGACGCCTGTCCGTATTATCTGTAGTTGTTATACCTATTTAATAAAAATCATTGTTCATTTAAGCGATGTTGCATATTGATTGACGCGTACATCAGGCCTGAGTATCCGGTCAGTATTGTCTCAGGGCCGACAGCAGTTCGTTGTTTTCGCTCTTGCTGCCTATGGTTATGCGCAGGCAGTTGTTGCAAAGATGCACGTTGGCTCTGTTTCTTACAATCACGCCATTGCTTTTAAGATAGTCGTAAATGGCCTGTGCATCGTTCATCTTGGCAAGGAAGAAATTGGCATCAGTAGGGTATATCCGTTCGCAGAAGGGCAGCAGTCTGAACGCCTCAATCATTCTGCCCCTTTCAAGCAGTATGGTCTTCACCCATTTGTCGACCTCGTAAGGCTCTTTGAGTGCTTCGATGGCCTGCCTCTGCGTCAGTGTGCTTATGTTGTAAGGATGTTTCACCTTGTTGAAGATGTCTATTATATCCTTTTGCGCAAAAGCCATGCCTAGCCTTATGGCCGCACATCCCCATGCGTTGCTGAAGGTGTTGAGCACAACAAGGTTAGGATACTTGGCAATATCGAGCCGCAGCGGCCGCTCTGAAGAGAAATCAGAGTAAGCCTCGTCGACCACTACAATGCCCTGAAACTCGTTTATCACTTTGACAACCTCATCGCGCATGATGTTGTTGCCGGTAGGATTGTTGGGCGAGCATATCCATATGAGTTTAGTGGTGTCGCTGCATGCATGGAGCAGCCTGTCGGCTGTAGTCTGATAATTTTGGTCAAGTTCAACCGTGCGGTATTCAACATCGTTGATGTCGGCGCAGACTTTATACATGCCGTATGTAGGTTCTATGGCCACAACGTTGTCTCTGCCAGGGCATGTAAAGCAGCGATAGAGCAAGTCGATGGCCTCGTCGGAGCCGTTGCCGAGAAAAATCTGCTCGGGCCTTACGCCTTTTATTTTAGACAGTCGGGCTTTGACTTCGGACTGTTGCGGATCGGGATATCTGTTGTAAGGCGAGTTATATGGATTCTCGTTGGCATCGAGAAACACCTTTGCTGCTGTTGCGCCGCATTCGTTGTGTGCGCTGCTGTAAGGTTTCAGGTTCCATATATTTGGCCGAGTTAATTCTTTTAATGGCTTCATGGCTAATTTTGTCTTATGTTCTTTATTATTATTGTGATGGCATCATGTGTGCGTTTGTTTGAGCTTATCCTGGTGTATGATAGGTCAGGCAGATTTATAGTATCGTCAAACAGGCGGCTTTAGACAATGCTGCAACTCACAATATAATTTATAAATTAATTAAAAATACATGGCAAAATTACTTCTTTTTAAGCATATCTGCAAAAATCGTTGTACTTTTGTATCCGATTTGCTGCAGATTGAATTTTATCTGCGTTTTTATTATGAAAATATGTACCAACCGTTAAGATTATTACTGACAGCCTTGCTTGTGGCGGTGATGCTATCGTGCGCAGAAAAGAAGAAAGAACCCCTTGTTACGCCATGGGGCGAGGTGCAGACAGACACAATATTGCCTAATGACAACTTTACTGTAAGCGACATTGTCGGCAACGGTGAACTTATAGCACTGACGCTGACCGGTCCGGAGACATACTATGATTATCGTGGCAGAGGTATGGGCGCGCAATATCTTTTGTGTGAGAAGTTTGCACAAAAACTTGGAGTGTCGCTGAGAGTTGAGGTGTGTAAGGATACGGCAGAGATGGTTAAGCGTCTGCTTGCTGGCGACGCAGACCTTATAGCTTTTCCGTTGCCTAAGAAGCTGGCACAGAAAAACAGGCTTATTGCCTGTGGCGCCGGTGTTGACTCTCTCGGTGTTCAGTGGGCGGTAGACACGGGAAACAAGGAACTGGCAGACAGTCTGAACAGCTGGTACAAGCCAAACATGCTTGCCGACATAAAGAAGGAAGAAAGCTATCTGCTGTCGTCAAAAAGCGTAAAGCGACATGTATATGCCCCCTTCCTTAACAGGGCCGGCGGCGTGATATCTCATTATGACCCGTTGTTCAAGAAATATGCTCCTGTTGCAAGATGGGACTGGCGCCTGATGGCTGCACAGTGTTATCAGGAGTCGTGCTTCGATCCTCAGGCCAGGTCGTGGGCCGGTGCCCGAGGACTGATGCAGATAATGCCCGGTACGGCTTCGCATCTCGGACTGGCAATGTCGGATATTCATGATCCGGAGAAAAACATAAGTGCGGCAGCGCGCTATATAAGCGAGCTAAACGGATATTTCAGAAATATCCCGAGCGCAGCAGAGCGGCAGTTGTTTGTACTGGCTTCATATAATGGCGGATATTTCCATGTTCAGGATGCTATGGCTCTTGCACGCAAGAACGGGAAGAGTCCTCACAGATGGCGCGACGTGGCGTATTATATTCTGGCCCTCGAGCAGCCACAGTATTATAACGATCCTGTGGTGAAGCATGGATATATGCGAGGCTCGGAGACGGTTGATTATGTCGACCGCATCCGCCAGCGTTATGCACAATATAGAGGAGTGCCTTATGGAGGAGCTTCTGTCAAGGGGTGGAGTGGCGGATCTTCGGCTCCGTCATTCAGTCCGATGACTCCACGTAAGGCAAAGAAACGCCATCGGTTTCATATCTGATGCAGTAGAAGTGAAGCAATGCTAAGCCGTAATTATACGGCAAAGGCTTGCCTTTGCCTGTTCTTTTGCCGAAAACAGTTATCAGGCAGCATGCGGATCAATGACTGATTGGGGGTAAATCCAGTGTGAGGATATCTATGGTTGAAAGTCTGATTTACTGATATCTGCTGTTATCAGAATGGTTTCATGATATCTGTAAATCCTTGGGAATGAGAGATAATGGTTTTATAAGAATTTGTGTGGCAAATGACGTCAATGATTATTTGTCTGCAAGTGATAAAGCTAGTCAATCATATAGCCTGCAATAAATATATTTCATCTACGGTTCAGTAGCTATCTTGTGTCAGCAGTTTTCCGTCCTTGTACGCCCTTAAACATCCTTCAGCGTCGTCAGACAATGTTATTGTGCCTCCGAGCCATTCGGTAAACGGCAGTTCTTCTGTGAGCGGGTAATAGTTTTTTACAATGCTGCCTTCAATCTCGATGGCATATTGTATAAATTCCTTGCTGCCGAATATAATTCTGTTTGCTGCTATTCGCCTTGGCATATATGTAAGGGTGTAAATTGTTTTGTTCAACAATTATTGTGCTTTAAGCTTTTGCGGTGTAGGTGCAATGCGTCTCATTTGCACAGGCTCGTTGGAAATTGAGCGTACAGGGATTGCCGGTTGGTTGGCCGGCTGTTTCGGCTTGCTTACAGAGTCGGCGCGTTTTACCGTATTAGTTCCATTTACTCTTTTTAGAGTGTCTCTGTCTGTTACGCTATTGTTGCTTGTGCTTTGCGGTTTAGTGCGTCCGTTGTTGCGCATGCGTATGAGTCTTATTCTGTCTATAGCCAATAGGTTAAGGGCATTTTTGTTTTGATCAGATAAAGATTTGTTCAGATACACAAATCCCCTTATGGCTTTAATTCCGTTATTCTCAGTATCAGCAATGCTGATGCTGTAATTGTTGTTTGATGACAGATGAATAACGCTGCTTGCTATGCTGTCGTTCTTGAACTGTACGGCAAGCATGGCAACTCCGTCTCTGACACCTTCTTTGAAGATAAAGTTGCTGTTGAAGCTGAAAATGAGCTTGTCTCCTTCATGATATGTGCTGTCTGCCGTAATCTCGAACGACATAGTGTTGTACGGAGCGTTAGGCATCAGAACACACGACGACACACCTCTCCACATGTTAGATGTATCTTTTACAGATGTCAGATCTCCATATTTGCTTATGTCGTTAGCTGACGCTCCTAGTGCCAGGGCTTCATCGCTTAGGCGCTTTGACAGATTTTCGTATATTTTGTGCAGTCTGTCAGCATGCCGTACATAATAGACAAGCGAAGAATCGAACTCGGCCTGAGTTATTCCGTATTTCTTTAATACTGCCTGACGGTATAATGTCACTTCATACTTTTTCTCGTCTGAACCGTCATTGTTGACCATTGCATCCGCTAAATGGTAATCATACAATATATCCTCGAACTCGTCTGGCTGAAGGTATTTCCCAGGTACTTGAGGCTTGCATGAAAAAATTATCAGCAAGAGAGATATCAGCAGGAAACTTGTATTGATTTTCATTTTCGGCTAAATGATATTTGTGAGAGTTCTGTACGGCAAAACAGCAGAAGCAGAATTACGCCAACGCTGATGCAGGCGTCTGCAAAGTTAAAGACAGGACTGAAAAAGATAAATTCGTCTCCACCCCAAAATGGAACCCATTCGGGCCATGTCGTTACTATCAGGGGGAAATAGAACATATCAACCACCTTACCCATAAGGAATGGAGCATAGCCATGGCCAAACGGAACCATGTATGATACATAATAGGGTGACGAGGCGTTGAATATCAGCCCATAAAACATGCAGTCGATAAGATTGCCTATGGCACCGGCAAGCACCAATACCAAGCAGGCAAGATAAAATGTCCTGACATTCTTTTTTATCTGCCTGTAGATGTAGACGCCCAATACGCTAATTGCTACAATACGAAAAAGGCTGAGAACCAATTTGTTTATTATAGTCATCCCATAAGCCATACCGTTGTTTTCGATAAAGCTTATATAAAACCAATCAGTAATCCTGATGCTTTCATGCAGACACATACTGGTTTTGACCTCAATTTTGATTATTTGGTCAATAACGAGAAGTATAATAACTGCAAATATGGCTATCAGCCCTTTTCTCTTATGTGTACTAATACTTTTCATTTAGTGATTTCTGGCATTCTTTGATGCAACGCTTAACGTCGCATGAGGAACGGCACGCAGGCGTTCTTTCGGTATAAGCTCGCCTGTTATACGGTCTATGCCATACGTTTTATTTTCTATTCTTATCAGTGCTGCTTCAAGTCCCTGGATGAACTTCTGCAGGCGACTGGCTTGCTGAATAAGCTCTTCCTTGGTCTGTGTGGCACTTCCTTCTTCCAATATCTTGTAAGTAGGAGATGTGTCCTCAACGTCATTACCGTCGGCATTCATAAGCGTTTTCATCATTTTGCTGTAGTCGCGGCGTGCCAATTTGAGCTTATCGTTAATTATGCTTCTGAACTCTTCGAGCTCTTCATCGCTATAACGTGTCTTTTCTGCCATAATATATAAATTTTAAAGTTAATATTTGAGGTTAAACTTTCTCAACCTTGATGTTTGCGTCAAAGTCATCGAAGTTAGTGTTCACACCGTCATTATCAGCCAATGTTATTGAATCGGCCAGTACTTGTCCCTTGATGTAGTCGGCAAAAGCTTTGACTGCTGTCTCGATTTGGGCGTTTGGAGCAATAGTAACGTTAATTCTGTCAGTTATCTCCAAACCGCAGTCTTTGCGCAAGTTCTGAATGCGGTTGATCAGTTCGCGGGCCATACCCTCGTTCTTAAGCTCTTCGTTAAGTTCTATTTCAAGAGCTACAGTGAGGTTGCCTTCGTTTGCGACAAGCCATCCCGGAATGTCCTCACTTATAATCTCAACGTCAGTAGCTTCAACAACAACCTCCTGCTCGTCGACATTTAAGGTGATTTTTCCTTCTTTCTCAAGAGATAAAATTTCTTCCTGGCTCAGATTTCCCATTTGGGCAGCAATGCCTTTCATGAGCTTACCGAACTTCTTTCCCATTGTACGGAAGTTGCACTTAACTTTCTTGACCAGAACGTCTGAGCTTTCTACAAACTTGAGCTCTTTTACGTTTACCTCATTGATTACAAGGTCTTTAATTGCCTCGATGTGTCTTCTCTGACTTTCATCTGTTGCAGGTATCATTACTGACTGTAACGGCTGGCGAACCTTTATGTTGACTTTACGACGGAGAGCCAAAACCATAGAGGTGATCTTTTGTGCCATCTCCATTCTAGCCTCGAGGTCTTTGTCAATAAGACTTTCGTCAGCAACAGGGAAGTCTGTAAGATGTACTGACTCGGCTTTATCGCGTCCGGTAGCATTCTCAAGATCTTTAAACAGCTGGTCTGAGTAGAAGGGTGAGAATGGTGCCAGAAGCTTGGCTATTGTTTCCAGACAGGTATATAATGTCTGGTAAGCAGACAGCTTGTCGCTGTCCATCTCCTTGCCCCAGAAACGTTTGCGGTTAAGACGAACATACCAGTTGCTCAAATCATCATTTACGAACTCGTCAATCATACGACCTGCCTTTGTCGGCTCATAGTCAGCCAATGAGGCGTCTACGCCTTTTATGAGAGAGTTGAGCTCAGACAATATCCAGCGGTCTATCTCCGGACGTTCTGCAACCGGAATTTCTGCCTGTGAATAGTCGAAGCCGTCAACGTTGGCATACAGGCTGAAGAATGAATATGTGTTATATAATGTTCCGAAGAACTTTCTGCGCACTTCGTCAACGCCATTGGGATCGAACTTAAGGTTGTCCCATGGAGCTGAATTGGTCAGCATATAGAAACGTACTGCATCAGTGCCATATTTCTCGAGTGTTTCAAATGGGTCAACAGCATTACCGAGACGCTTGCTCATCTTGTTGCCCTTAGCGTCGAGCACAAGACCGCTTGAAATGACGTTCTTAAATGCAACATTGTCAAACACCATAGTAGCTATTGCGTGCAGAGTGAAGAACCATCCACGTGTCTGGTCTACACCTTCATTGATAAAGTCGGCAGGGAATGCCAGATTCTTGTCTATCATGTCTGCGTTTTCAAACGGATAGTGAATCTGTGCATAAGGCATACTTCCTGAGTCAAACCAAACGTCTATAAGGTCGGTTTCGCGCTTCATAGGCTTGTTGGTCTTACTGCAAAGTATAATGTTGTCGACATAAGGTCTGTGCATGTCTATCTTGTCATAGTTGTCCTGTGAATAATCACCGGGCACAAAACCTTTGTCCTTTAAAGGGTTGCTTGCCATGAATCCTGCTGCAACGCTCTTTTCTATTTCGTCATAAAGCTCCTGCAATGAGCCTATGCATATCTCGTTTCCGTCCTCATCGCGCCATATTGGGAGCGGAGTACCCCAGAAACGGCTGCGGCTCAGGTTCCAGTCGTTAAGGTTCTCAAGCCAGTTGCCGAAACGTCCTGTACCGGTGCTTTCTGGTTTCCAGTTGATAGTCTTGTTCTTTTCAACCATGCTCTCCTTGCATGCAGTTGAACGTATGAACCAGCTGTCAAGAGGATAATACAGCACGGGTTTGTCTGTACGCCAGCAATGCGGATAGCTGTGTACGTGCTTTTCTATCTTAAACGCCTTGTTTGCAGCCTTTAAGTCCATACAGATAGATATGTCGAGAGTCTCGTCTTTATCTGTAAGATTCTCGTCATAAGCATTCTTTACGTATCTTCCGGCGTATTTGCTCCATGCATCCTTGTTGACAAATTTCTCAACGAAGTCAGTGTCTAAGTCGTCAATAACGTAGTATTTGCCTTCGAGGTCTACGATAGGGCGATGTTCACCTTTCTTTGTTATTAGCACTATTGGCGGCACACCGGCTTTTTTAGCCACATTAGCATCGTCGGCACCAAAGTTAGGAGCGATATGAACGATACCTGTACCGTCCTCAGTTGTTACGTAGTCACCAGGGATTACACGGAATGCACCATCAGTCATAGGCTTGATCATGGGCAGAAGCTGTTCGTATTTCATGCCGACGAGATCAGAACCTTTGTAATGGGCAACTATTTTATAAGGTATAACTTTGTCACCTTTTTTGTAGCTTGCCAAATCGTTGTTCTCGTTCTTTGTATTGAAGTATGAAGGAACAAGAACCTCTGCCAATACAACTGTTTCCGGCTCACCTGTGTATCCGTTGTATGTCTGTACGGCAACGTAGTCGATATTTGGGCCTACGCACAATGCAGAGTTTGCGGCAAGTGTCCATGGAGTAGTAGTCCATGCCAAGAAATACGGCTTACCCCATTCTGTCATTTCAGGCTTCGGGTCAATGATAGCAAACTGAGCTGTTACTGTGGTGTCCTTAACATCGCGGTAGCATCCTGGCTGATTGAGCTCGTGACTTGACAGACCGGTGCCCGCAGCCGGTGAGTAAGGCTGGATGGTGTATCCCTTATATAGAAGGTCTTTGTCATAAAGCTGTTTCAGAAGCCACCAAAGAGTTTCTATATATTTGTTGTCGTATGTGATATAAGGATTGTCAAGGTCAACCCAATAACCCATCTTCTCTGTAAGTTCTCTCCATTCTGCCGTGAACTTCATGACGTTCTCACGGCATTTCTTGTTGTAATCTTCAACAGAGATGTATTTCTCAGATTCCTTGTTGTCGATGTCTGCTTTGGTTATGCCAAGTTCTTTTTCAACTCCAAGCTCTACAGGAAGTCCGTGGGTGTCCCATCCGGCCTTGCGGTGAACCTGAAATCCTTTCATGGTCTTATAGCGGTTGAAAGTGTCCTTTATAGTACGTGCAAGGACATGATGTATACCCGGATGTCCGTTTGCCGAAGGGGGACCTTCAAAGAATACAAATTGTGGACATCCCTCACGCTCTGTTATAGATTTTTGAAATACGTTATTCTTGTTCCAACTATCAAGCACAACCTTGTTCGTTTCTGTCAGATTCAGACCGTTGTGCTCGGCAAATTTTTTGGCCATATTGATTCTGTTATATAGTTTACTATTTGAGGCGCAAAGTTATATAAAAAAATTGTCATAACAAAGAATTATTTTAAAGTTTCATTTTATTTATAGTGCTTTTATACAAGATTTTAATATAGCATTTTGTCAACTTAAAGAATTTTTCTTGTTACATTTGCACTTGATTATAGTCTTCTTGAATTGATTGACTAATTGGCATTGTGCCGTGTGGTAAATATAATTAAGATTAAAGATGATGAGTAGAAGATTGATTTCAGTAATACTGATGACTTTGTGTCCGACTTTGTTTTGGGCTCAGACAGAGTTTGTTAAAGACTGTGGGCAAAAAGCATTTCCGATGAAGGTCCCTGCCGGAAATTACAGCGGAATAACACCTGTGGGCGGCAATGAATATGCTGTCGTTTCGGATAAGTCTGCAACAGACGGATTCTTTGTATTTCGAATAGATGTTGATTCTGTATCGGGAGAAATTAAGGATGTTACGAATTTGGGCTTCAAAGGCGACTCTTTACGTAATGCTGACTGTGAGGCTATTGCGTATGTTCCTTCAACGGGAACGTTTTTCATTAGCAGAGAGTCAGATAATGTTATTGGTGAATATACGGCTGACGGCAAGGCTACAGGCCGCAGTCTGAATATTCCGGATGATTATAAAAAATGTGTAGGCAATTATGGCTTTGAGTCATTGGCGTATGATGAGGAGGCACACTTGTTTTGGACCATAAATGAGGGCACAATGAATGGTGACGGTGAGTGTGCCACTTCGCTGAATAAGGTACGTAACGTGTTGAGACTTCAGGCGTTTGATGAAAAACTTCAGCCGGTGAAGCAGTACGCTTATCGTATGGATGAACCTATGGCAAATAAAAAATCGAGCAATTATGCAATGGGAGTAAGTGAATTGACTGCACTTGGTGACGGACGCCTGTTGGTACTTGAGCGTGAATTCTTTGTTCCAATGTTAAAGATTGGGGCTTTTGCTCAATGTAAATTATATGAGATTGTTCCTGAAGATGCAGAACCATTGTCCTCGGGTGAAGCGATTGGGGCTGATACAAAGTTTCTGAACAAACGGCTGGTATATTCCTTCGTTACCCGCCTTTCTCTCTTAGACTGGTCAGTTGCTAATTATGAAGGAATGTGCTTAGGCCCTAAGTTGGCTGATGGCAGCAGGACGCTTATTCTCGTCAGTGATTCGCAGGACAATTATGGAGGTGTCCTGAAAGACTGGTTTAAGACTATAGTAATACGTTGACGGGTAGGGCGCTTTTATGAACGTTATTTAGAAAACTTTTTGATTTTGACGCATTCAGACTTGCCATGTTCCGAATTTTTTGTGTATTGCCTTCAGAAAAAGAATAAAATGACACGTAAAATGCAATGCATTGTCTGTCAGTGTCTTATGCTGTTCTGTTGCAGTAAACGTATTCTCCGATAGCCAGAATGTTATGATTTTTTGGAGCAAAACCTATGGTTTTAAAGGTGAAAAGCATAGGTTTTGCTTATTAATTGCATAGATTTTGTCGCGTTAAAGTGCCTGTTTCGATGATATTTTCAGGCTTATTTGTCAATAAATGCATGGATTTAGGCAGGTTTACGCTAAAATTTCTCTCATTTTTATAATGATTAAATTCTATTTTAGAGAAAACTTTGAACATAAATTAGTAATATTTATTGACATTATTTCTTTGTCGTTCTTTATTTAGACAGCTACGTTTTTTATCCAATATTATGGTTTGCAGGTGCGCATGATGACTTGTATATTTAAGTAAAATCATTTTCATTATAACGCATATTGTTCTAATTATACAAGTTTATTTATTCTTTTCCGGCCGTCTCGGTATAAGCTTTTTTGACATAGCCTGCTGAGCATATGAAAAATCAAATGCCAATATGTTCAAAATTAAACAGCAATTCAGCTAAATCTTAATATAAGATTTCTGTTTAATCTTGTTCATATCCAATGGTCAGTTTGCGCAAGTCGTAGTAACTTCCGTTATAAATATTGAAATCAACATATCCTTTTATGCCCGGCAGACGTCCGGCATCAGTATGCTGCCAAAATTTCCATTCGCCCGTATATTCAATTTTGTCGACATAATAATGCGCAATCCAGTAAGGGTAGTCGTTGAATACAGGTTCATTGAGATATGTCGTCTTAAATTTATAATATGTGTAAATAATCGGCTTGACATGGTATTTGTCTTCAATAATGTGAAGCCATGTAAGTACATCGCGCTGAAAATCCTCAAGGCTTACATCCTTTGGCTTGTGCTCAATGTCTAATACGGGAGGAAGGTCTCCGTCTTGCAGATATACATTGTTTAAAAAGAAATATGCCTGTGAGCGTGCAGACGACTTGTTGCTCCAAAAATGATATGCTCCGCGTATGAAGCCATATTCTTTGGCCTGTCTGAAGTTTTCTTTGAATTTCGGGTCAATGCGGTCTGTGCCTTCTGTTGCTTTTATCAATATAAATCGTATCGGGCACTTCTCAATCATTGCATTCTGCAAAAGTTCCCAGTCAATGTCTCCCTGATAATGGCTGATGTCAATACCTCTGATTTCGTACCCCTCGGGATATTTCGCATCACCGTATATGGCTCTCCATCTGAACCCGAATGGCCCGACGAAAAAGTAATAGAAAAAACATACGTATAATGCTACGACGCCAAGTCCGCCCAACCACCATGCCCATCTGGGATATCTGTGAAAAAATGATGCCCTGGTATGAGAACGCCTTTTTTTGCCACATCTGTTAGTTGATGTAGTGTGCCGATTGTAGGTGTTTTTGTTTCTTGTACCAGTCATCATCTAAAAATAAAAAGAATGTGTAAAGGCCATGCCTTGTCAGCATTTACAGGCAAAACCGACCTTTACACATCTTTTTCGTATTATTGTATATTATTCTTGTTCTAACTCAAGAGTCTTTGTTGTGCAGTCGCAAACTTCAGAAGGACCCCAATACTGGATAGGACCAGGGTATATGAAGCTTGTCTCGCGTGCCCATTTGTCACGTATCTTCTCGAATGCCTTGAACGGTTTGCCGTCAAGTTCAACGAGAGCTTTGCGGATTACAGGCTTCATCTCGCCATTTCTGCGCTCCATGTTCATCATCATGGTGATTGGCACACCTCCGGCTCTCCACTCGTTTGTGGGCTTTGTTGTGTTTTTGATTATAGCCATGTATCCTGTCTTTCCGTTTGCAATCAGTTGAGCAGCGCTTGTTCCGAGTGCATAGCAGTAATTTGTGTCATAGTTAGAAGGAGCTGCGCAACGTCCCTCGTATCCGAAGAAGTGGTGCAGACATGCGAATTTGCCCTTGTATTTACCTTCTTCTTTCCACTGCTCAAGTTTTGCGTCGCACATATCAGAAAGAAGTCTTTCTGTTTCTATGAGAGAAACTTGAACGTTTCCGTGAGGATCACGGTCGAGTGAAAGCTGGCGGGCAACGTTAGCAGGCAGTGTGGCAAATGTCTGCTTGTTCTCTTCGCTCAGGTGAGCGAGTATGTATTCGCGCTGTGCCTCTTCGTCAAGTCCTTTGTAGTCATTGCCGTGAGCAGCCAAGAGGTCGTTCAGCTCTTCGATAAGTTTTCCGATTGAAGGAATAAATTCGATAAGACCTTCAGGTATGAGGATAACTCCGAAGTTGAGGCCTTGCTCTGCACGGTAGGCTATTACATTACAGATATTCTCAACAATTTGGTTAAGAGTCATGTTCTTAGCCTTAACCTCTTCAGAGATGATACAGATGTTAGGCTGGCACTGCAGGGCGCATTCCAGTGCAATGTGGCTGGCAGAACGTCCCATCAGTTTAATGAAGTGCCAATATTTCTTAGACGAATTACAGTCGCGCTCGATATTTCCGATAAGTTCAGAGTAAGTCTTTGTTGCGGTGTCAAAACCGAATGATGTTTCAATCTGGTCATTCTTCAAGTCACCGTCAATGGTCTTGGGGCATCCTATAACCTGTACGCCATATTTCTTTGCTGCATAATATTCGGCAAGGACACATGCATTTGTGTTAGAGTCGTCACCGCCAATTATAACAAGAGCTTTAATGTTGAGTTCGCGTATAATTTCAAGACCTTTTTCAAATTGCTCAATTTTTTCAAGCTTGGTGCGGCCTGAACCAATCATATCGAAACCGCCAGTGTTGCGATAATCGTTGATATAGTCTTCTGTGATTTCAATATACTTGTGGTCAACCAATCCGCCAGGGCCGAGGATGAATCCGTACAGCTTGTTGTTGGGGTTGAGACGCTTGATAGTGTCAAACAGACCTGTTATGACGTTGTGTCCGCCGGGAGCCTGACCTCCACTAAGAATAACGCCCACATTCATTTCGCAAGTCTGTGTCTCGTTGCTGGGTTCAAATTCCACAACCGGCATTCCGTAAGTGTTGGGGAATAATTTTTTGATGTCTTCCTGATCGTCCACACTTTGTGTTGGAGCACCCTCTTTTACTTTTACAGAACCTTGAAGTGATGTCGGCAATTTTGGTGCGTAGTCAATTCTGGCTTTCTGTAATGCACTTTTTTCCATAATACCAAAATTAAATTAATATAGTTAGTTATAAATATAGCTTTTAGACCTGTGCAAATTTACGAATTTTTGTCAATATAGAAAAATAAATAAAATATTTTGAATAAAATAATGTTTTTTTTCATTAAACGGCTTGTGATTATTAATTTATTTATTACATTTGTTGTGTAAAGTTTTAGATAAACATAAAAAATAAGAATAATATGGCAAGCAAAAGAAATTTAAAGAAAATGATTAATTATATCTGTAGTGATGTTTTTTCTGAGTGTATGGCAGCATCATTATATAGTGGTAAGAAGGATACGGAAGACGTTAAGGCGATATTGTCGTCAATCTTAATAGTACACGACAATTCTATTAGAAGAGTTTCGCATCCGGAACCAGGAATGTCAAAAAAATCATATTATAAAGATCTAAAGGACAAATTTAATGCTCAGATTTGCGAAATTGTTGATCATATAGTTAACATCTAAACAATTTATTCACGTCATGCTGCAAACACTTTGCAAGTGGCTTTTGTATAAAAAAGGTGGTTGGAAGAAAGATGTTACCGTGTCTCATCCGGATAAGTATATTATCTGTCTGGCGCCTCATACCAGTAATTGGGACTTTGTAATAGGACAGCTATACATGAGAGCCGAAGGCCTGAGAATTAATTTCATGATGAAAAAGGAATGGTTCGTATGGCCTCTCGGGTTTTTCTTTAAGAAAATAGGAGGTATACCAGTCTGTAGGTCTAAGCATACAAAGATGACCGACCAGTTGGCTGACGCCGCAAAGTCTAGAGACACATTCTATCTTTGTATAACGCCGGAAGGAACGAGATCTCGCAATCCTAATTGGAAAAAAGGTTTTTATTATATTGCTTTGAAGGCAGGTATACCAATACTGTTATATGGATTGGACTACAAAAGACATCTCATTCAATGTAATAAAAGTCTTGTTCCGTCAGGGGATATTGATGTGGATATGAAAATAATAAAAGACTATTTCAAGGAATATTCAGGATTACATCCGGATTTGTTTACTACTGGAGACTGATTTATGCAAAAGAAATTTTTTTTGTTCTTATTTAGTATACTCCTTGTCTCATGCGGGACACATCGTAAAATAGTGTCTTCACAAGGCAAGAAGGACAAAAAGGAGACTTCAGAAAAGAAAAGAGAAATAAAGGAGGATATCGAGTACAAGGGAATACCATGGGTTTATAATGGTTCGAGACCGATAAGTATAACAAAGGGACTGCAAAATCGACATCTCTCTGTTTATGCCAGCCATGGCAGATATTATAATAAGAATAAAAATAGGTGGCAATGGCAGAGGCCAAACCTATTCTGCACGAATGAGGATCTGTACACACAAACAATAGTCGTGCCGTATTTAATTCCCATGCTTGAGAAGGCAGGGGCTGTGGTCTTTACACCACGCGAACGTGACTGGCAAAAGAACGAGATAATTATTGATAATGATAATAAGACGCTTTTGCCTTATTATACAGAGATAAATGTCGGCACAGAATGGAAAGATGCGGGAATAAAGGGCTTTGCCAATACAGAAAAGTATTATGATGATGGCGAGAATCCTTTTGAAAAAGGAACAACCAGGGCGGCTAAGGCTTCTGCCGTGAGGAATTGTGAGATATCATACCAGCCGAATTTCCCGGAAAGAGGTCAATATGCTGTTTATGTCAGTTATCCCACACATAAGAAAAGCATCCCGGATGCTCAGTATATAGTGTATCATCAAGGACGTAAGACTGTCTTTTATGTTAATCAGCAGATGGGAGGAGGCACATGGGTTTATCTTGGCACCTTCGATTTTGATTCAGGATGTAATTCCGGTAATCGTGTTGTTCTGACGAATGAGAGTGCGTATAATGGATTTGTAACAGCCGACGCGGTTAGGTTTGGAGGCGGTATGGGTAATGTTAAGCGAAATAACATTATAAGCGGTTTGCCCAGATGCCTTGAAGGGGCTCGTTACTATGCTCAGTGGGCTGGTGCTCCAGACAGTGTATACCGGTCGAAAAATGGTGAAGACGATTATAAGGAAGATATATACACCAGGCCGTTCATGGCAAATTGGCTTGCGGGAGGTTCTTGTTTCGCTCCAACAATGAATGGATTGAATGTCCCTATAGAATTGTCTTTGGCAATACATAGTGATGCAGGAGTTGCTAATGATTATTCGTCTATAATAGGTACGTTGGCTATTAGTACGACATTCCCTAATGACGGTATTTTTTATTCAGGACTTTCACGCTCAAATTCTAAAAAGTTTGCAGGAATGTTGCTTGACGGCGTGAATAAAGATATTAAGTCTCAATATAAAAAATGGACGAAACGGGAAGTATATGATAAAAATTATGCAGAGACTCGGTGTCCGCAGGTTACATCAGCTATATTGGAAACGCTGTCGCATCAGAATTTCCCAGACATGATTTATGGCCAGGACCCCAATTTTAGATTTACGTTAGCCCGTAGTATATATAAGTCTATATTACGCTTTTCTTCTGAAATGCATAAAAAGCCTTATGTTGTTACGCCTTTGACTCCTGTTGACTTTAGGGCTGAATTTTATGCAAACGATACGATCCTGTTGAAATGGGATGCTCAGATTGATAAGACAGAACCAACGGCTGTGCCAAGTTCATATATACTTTATACGTCCGCAGGCAACGCCGGGTTTGATAATGGCATTAAGATAACAGGTACAGCATGTAAAATAAAGTTGCAGCCTGGTTTGTTGTATAATTTCAAGGTTTCTGCAGCGAATGATGGCGGTGAAAGTTTTACTTCTGAAGTTATATCTGCTGTATATCATTCAAATGCCGCAAAAGACGTTCTTATTGTTAATGGATTTCAGCGTCTTTCTGCACCGGCTGTAATTGATGATGAATCTCAGCAGGGCTTTGACTTGAATAAAGATTTAGGGGTAACTGAAGGTAAAACTTTAGGTCTTTGCGGTAGCCAGATATGTTTTGACAAGACAAAGCTGGGAATAGAGGGGCCGGGTGGACTCGGTTACAGCGGAAGTGAACTTGAAGGATTTATAATAAAAGGTAATGAGTTTAACTACATACCAGAACATGCTAAGGCTATTATGGCATCAAATAAGTATAATATTGTAAGTTGCTCAAAATCTTCAATTGAAAATGGTAAGGTTGTGCTTGGCAATTATGACTGCGTTGATGTCATTTTAGGATTGGAAAAGGATGATGGCTATTCTTTAAATTATTATAAGACGTTTTCTTCTTCTTTCCAAAAGAAACTTACGGAATACAATGGAAATCTTATAGTCAGTGGAGCTTATATAGGAAGCGACATGAAAAGTAATAAAGAACAGAAATTTTTAAATGATGTTTTGCACGTTACACATAACGGAATAATTGATATGCGGACAAATAATAAGGTAGAAGGAATGAATACCTCATTTGAAATCTTTAGTATGTACAATGATGTACATTATGCTTCTCCTTATATTGATGTGTTGAGCCCTGTTAGTCCGGCTTTTTGTGCATTAACAGATGGAACAGGAAATTCTATATGTGTCGCTTATGACGGTAAGGAGCATCGTTCTTTTACAATGGGTTTCCCCTTCGAGTGTATAACGTCAGAAAAGAAACGTGCGGCAGTAATGACAGGAATTCTTAATTTTATTTTTAAATAGATTATAATATGGAAACTTACAAAATTCAAGCAAACGCATCTGGAACAAGAAATATAGCAGTGACGGAAGAGCATCTGAATACAATAAAGAAGTATTCTCTTTTGAAGAATCTTATTGACAGTAACGGCATTATTGATGAACCGGTGCTTGATAAACTTAAACTTAATGTCAGGTCTATGTTGGAGTCTTCTGCCGAGGTTGATAAGGAACTTCTTGATTTGTGCCTTGATGTGATTTATAATAATAACATGAAGGCTTTTGGCTTGTATCAGCTCGTGTTGTTGTTTATCAAATGGGAAAATGAAAACAAGTCATCTGACGATAACGAAAATAAAGTAAATGACTGATTATAGGCTTTCAGACTGGATACCTACAACTAAAAAGGAGGTTGAACTTAGAGGATGGGATGAACTTGATGTTATCTTGTTCTCAGGAGACGCTTATGTAGATCATCCTTCTTTTGGCTGTGCTGTTATTGCGAGAACTTTGGAGGCACAGGGCTTACGTGTCGCAATTGTTCCGCAACCTGACTGGCATGGTGATTTCCGTGACTTTAAAAAGCTGGGACGTCCGAGGCTGTTCTTTGGTATAGCGCCAGGATGTATGGACTCTATGGTTAATAAATATACGGCCAATCGCCGTCTTCGTTCTGAAGATGCATATAGTCCGGATGGCAGGCATGATTGCAGACCTGAGTACCCGACAGTTGTTTACAGTCATATCCTACGTAAATTATATCCTGATGTTCCAATTATATTAGGTGGTATTGAAGCTTCTTTGCGCAGGCTTACTCATTATGATTATTGGAAAGATGAACTGAAGAAATGTATTCTGTGTGATTCAGGAGCGGACATGATTATTTATGGAATGGGGGAGAAACCGATTACTGCACTTTGTAAAGAGTTGCTGGAGAGACGCAACATTCATGAAATACATGATATACCGCAAACTGTGTATCTCATAAAGAAGAAAGATTTTGCCAATGACATTAAATCCGATGATCTTATCTTGCATTCTCATGAGGAATGTCTTGTAAATAAGAAGTTTCAGGCAGAGAATTTCAGGCATATAGAGGAAGAGTCAAACATGTTACATGCGCACAGACTTCTGCAAGAAGTTGACGGGTATTATGCTGTCGTAAATCCTCCTTATCCCCCCATGACAACAGAGGAACTTGACAGTTGTTATGATTTGCCGTATACCAGACTTCCTCATCCGAAATATAAAAATAAGCGTATTCCTGCTTATGAGATGATAAAACATTCTGTAAACATTCATCGTGGATGTTTTGGCGGGTGTGCTTTTTGTACGATAAGTGCCCATCAAGGTAAGTTTATCGTTTCAAGAAGTAAGCAAAGCATACTTAAAGAGGTTAAGAAGGTTATCGAAATGCCTGACTTTAAAGGATACATAAGTGATTTGGGAGGCCCGTCAGCTAATATGTATGCCATGTCGGGAAAGAATAAGTCTATTTGTGAAAAATGCAAACGGCCGTCATGTATAAATCCTAATATATGTAAGAATCTTAATACAGACCATCGCCCATTGCTGGATGTATATAAGGCCGTAGACTCACTACCCGGCATAAAGAAGAGTTTTATAGGAAGCGGTGTACGTTACGATTTGTTGCTTCATAGAAGTGATGATGAGAATATTAATAAAGCTGCAAAAGAGTATACACGCGAACTGATTTGCAGGCATGTTAGCGGCAGACTGAAAGTTGCGCCTGAACATACATCTGATAGGGTGTTAAAGTTAATGCGTAAGCCTCCATTCTCTCAGTTTGAGTCTTTTAAAAAGATATTTGACTATATAAACACAAAGGAGAATTTAAGGCAGCAGATTATACCTTATTTTATAAGCAGCCATCCCGGATGTAAGGAAGAAGATATGGCAGAACTTGCTGTAAAGACAAAAAACTTAAATTTTCATCTGGAACAGGTGCAGGATTTTACACCAACTCCAATGACCGTAAGTACAGAGGCTTGGTACACCGGTTTTGATCCTTATACATTGGAACCTGTATTTTCGGCTAAAACTCAACGTGAGAAACTTGCCCAAAGGCAATTCTTCTTTTGGTATAAGCCGGAGGAGAGAAGAAATATCGAACATGAGTTGATGAGGCTTGGACGACCGGATTTGATCAGGCAACTATATCCAAGACCATTGCAGAATTACGCAAACAAGTCGAAGAATGAAAATAATAGAACAACTGGTAGTAGGAAAGAAAAGCCAAGAGGAGTGCGAAGACGGAATAATCGTTAATGAGAATTTCGCTGCTGTTATAGATGGAAGTACAAGCAAGACACCTATCCGTATGAACGGCTTGTGTTCTAACGGCAGATATTGCATGGAACTCATAAAGAATTGTATAAATTCTATTTCTAGTGACATTGATGTATATGGATTTTGTCAATATATGACAAAATCCATATATTCGAAATACATAGATTTAAAAATAGATGTCGAAAGATTGAAGTTGCATCCCGAAGAGCGTCTTACAGCTAGTGCGATTGTTTATTCTTCCAAGTTGAGGCAACTATGGATGATTGGAGATTGTCAGTGTCTTGTTGGTGGTTGCTTTTATGATAATCCTAAGCCTTATGAACAGGAATTAGCCGAACAAAGAGCTTTATTTTTACGTGAAGCAATTAATAATGGTATAACACCGGAAAGTGTAAGTATAAAAGATTGTGGAAGAGAAAGTATACTTCCGGAATTGGTAAAATGCTGCAGATATCAGAATGTTTCTTATGCTGTTATTGACGGTTTTGATATACCTATGGATAAAGTTCGTGTGATAAATGTTGACGAAGGGATAAATGAGCTTGTTTTGGCGAGTGACGGTTATCCGTTTTTGAAACCGACTTTAGACGAAAGTGAGGCTATGCTGGCAAGCCAGTTGGAGAACGATCCGCTTTGTATGAATACATTTAAAGCAACAAAAGGACTTATGGCAGGAAATAAGTCTTTTGACGACAGAAGCTATTTGCGTGTCGGTATATAGTTAATATGTAAAACAAAATATTTCAACCGGCCAACAGTTATAAATTTAAATCTATGACTGTTATTTGTCGCTGGATATACTTGTTGGCCGATTGAAATAAATATAAAGACTAAGTAAGATGCTTTTCTTTTTTATTCATTATTAATCCAGATTTTTAAATTTGAGCATGCACCAATCGTTTTTGCTGTTATTGTCAATAAGGGTCAGTTTAAGCGATTTAGCCTTTTCTACTAATATTTCAGTGTCACTTGTATAGAATCCGCTTAATATCAGCACAGCTCCCGCAGACATTTTCTGTTTGAACATATGCATGTCGGCAAGTAGAATATTTCTGTTTATGTTGGCTGTTATTACATCGTATTTGTCTTTTATATCTTTCAATACATTTGAATCGCCCAATAGTACAGACACATTCTCAACGTTGTTAAGAGTGCAGTTGTGCGTAGTGTTTCTTACGCTCCATTCGTCTATGTCATAAGCAGTTACGGCTTTGGCGCCAAGTTTAGATGCAACTATCGACAGAATGCCTGTTCCACATCCGCAATCTAAAAATAATTTATCTTTCAGTTCTGTGTTAAAAAGCTCGTTGATTATCATGTATGTCGTTTCATGATTGCCTGTGCCAAATGCCTGTTCTGTGTCAATTGTTATATTGAGCAGGTTTTCGTCTTCAACAAGTTGCGGTACATTGTTCTTATCGTGTATTATACATTTATTTTCAATGAGTATAGGTTTAAAACCTTGCTCCTCCCATGCGGCATTCCAGTTTTTGTCCTCAGCATTTTCAACGTTATAGGTTATCTGGATATCGTCTATAGGAAAGTTGTTAAGACATTCATCTAAAACTTCTTTGTTGAAGTTTTGTGTCTGAACGTAACCGGTTACAGTCGACATGACATCTTCGAATGACTCAAAGCCGGCATTGCCTGCAAAGTCACATAGAATGTCTTTTGCTGCTTGCAGAAGCATTTCGTCATCGATATTTCGTCCTTGATTGTCTGTAATGCAGAATTTTACTTCAAGATATTTCATACTACGTGTTAAATTTTTATGCAAATGTATAAAAAATAGGGGAAAACCTATTATGGTTTAGGGTTTTTCCCTAATTTTGCATTACAAGAAATTTTATTTTTGCATACAAGAAAATCTGCTTATAAAATTAAGAAGTGTAGAGAATATGAAGACAAAGGTATTATTTTATAATAATATTAGGAGGTGGGGTTTATGAAAAGAAATATTTTAGCATTATTTTTATTTGGTCTGATATCGTCAGGAGCATATGCCCAGGATGATATGTATTTTACGCCAAAGAAGACAGAAAAAGTTGTGAAGGAAGTGGCTCCTGTTGCGTCATATCATGAAAATCATATGGATGTAGACGAATACAACAGGCGTGGCTTTTGGGGTAATGAGGGATACGTCCAGGCCTCAGACACAACAGCTAGTGATGTTATTGACTTCAGCCCATCTGATTCGTTGCAGACAACTGCATATGCAGGGGCGGAAGGTGAGTATGATGAAAGTTATAATCCCGAGGACGACTATGTGTATAGCCGCCGTATGAGCCGGTTTGATGATTTTTATTGGTACGATCCTTGGTATTATGGGTGGTATGGACCTTATTGGTATGGCAGTCCATATTGGTATGCTTATTCAGGTTGGTATGGTCCTTGGTATGATCCATGGTATTATGGATGGTACAGGCCTTGGGGCTATGGATGGTATCATTCGTGGTATTGGCCTGTTTCATATTACAGACCCTATAGGGGCATAACCGGAACGAGCAATCACGGGCGTGTGAACTACGGCCACTCAGGAGGAGTAAACAAGAATTTCAGAGGTTATCGTGGCACAAATAACCGTGCTAACGCCAACCGTGGTTCTTACAACGACCGAAACAATAACTCGAATACAAATTATAACCGATTTAACGGTAACCGCAGAAATAATTACAATAATCAAAACACGATGCCTCGTCCGTCGTACAACAATGGCAGCTCATTCGGCGGTAGCCGTGGCGGCGGCTCTTTCGGTGGTGGTTCGTTTGGCGGCAGCCGCGGAGGTGGTGGCGGTGGACACTTCGGCGGTCGTAGATAGTTTGTTGGGTGAGATAAATTTTGTTACATAAAAATATTTTGACTATGAGACGTTTACTAATTATATTCGCGTCAACTCTTTTTGCATCATATATGTCGGCGCAAGAGACTTATGAAAATGCCAATATTGCAGGCGAAGACCTCAACGGCACAGCCCGTTATGTAGGTATGGGAGGTGCGCTTGATGCTTTAGGTGCAGATATTTCGACTATTGGTACAAACCCAGCCGGTATAGGTCTGTTCCGCCATTCGATGGCAAATGTTTCGTTTGGCTTCGTGTCACAGCAGGACGGTAAAAGTTTTGCAAACGGTAATACAACGAACATGAGCTTTGATCAGGCTGGTTTTGTGTATTCAAAGCGTACGGGACGAAACTCTTTTCTGAACCTTGCGTTCAATTATCACAAGAGCCGTAATTTCAATTACATACTTTCTGCTGCCGGTGCTCTTAAGGGCGCGTCACAGAATAAACTGTCTTACATGAAGGGAGCTGAAGGTGTGTTTAATATTTATAACGATAATGGTACATTCCTTGCAGATGATAATTCATTTAGCCAAGTTGACTATCTGTACTACAATGCCTTGCTTTCTGATGCAGACGGCGCATTCTATTATAACAATGCAACCAATTATATGTTCAACCGCGCCAATACCGGTTATATAGGCGAGTATGACTTTAACATCAGCGGTAATATAAACGATCGTGTATACCTTGGTCTTACCGTAGGAATAAGCGATGTAAACTATAAGGGCTATAGTGAATATACCGAGGCTCTTGTAGATGCTGACGGTGGATCTGTGGGAAATGTTACTCTTGCAGATGAACGTCGTATAAGTGGAAGTGGAGTTAATGTTAAGGCAGGTGTCATTATACGTCCTATAGAGACATCACCTTTCCGTATAGGTCTTTCTGTTGCAACGCCTACATGGTATGATTTGACAACGTCAAACTATACAACCTTGGCAAACAACTCAAGTGTAGGCATGTATGATTCTGGCGAAATAGGCGAGAGCTATGACTTTAAACTTTATACACCTTGGAAGTTTGGCGTGAGCCTTGGTACCACAGTGGGTAATTATCTGGCCATCGGTGCAGGATATGAGTATGCCGATTATGGATGTATTGATTCAAGAGTAAACACTGGCGGAGGATATGACTGGTATTATGATGAATATTGGGAGAGCAGTGCAAGCGATAACGCAATGAACAATCATACAGAAAACACTCTGAAAGGTGTCAGCACGCTGAAACTTGGTGTTGAGTTTAAGCCGGATGCAAAATTGTCTTTACGATTTGGATATAATTATGTTTCGCCGATGTATGAGAAATATGGATATAAAGACGGAACAATAAACTCTCCCGGTTCGTATTACAGTTCTTCGACAGATTATACAAACTGGAAGGCAACTAACCGTATAACATGTGGTCTGGGATATAACATAGGCAAGATGTCTTTAGACCTTGCATACCAGTATACTGTTCAGGACGGTGATTTCAGCCCGTTCACTAATTATTATGCAGGACCTCAGGATACGCCTGAAAATAATAACATTTGCGATGCTGTGAACGTTTCAAACAAGCGCCATCAGCTTTTGCTCACGTTAGGTTATCACTTCTAGGCTATTATGGCTGCAACACCTACATGCAGTATGTAGGAAAAACAATTATACAGCCAGATAAACAGTCTCGATTTGCTTAGGTATAAATATAATTATGGCAGATATTTACACTCATAAGGTGAAAATATCTGCCATGTTATTTTTCTTGACATGCAGGCTGTCTCCTTTTGTCTTTAGCGTTTTCCGCGTCTTGTTTTGATGTTTCCTTTTGTGTGGTGGTTGCCATTTCTTTAATCTTTTATTATGACAAATGGGTGTATTTGCGTGGTATTGTTTGTTTGGGCTAACTTATGATTCTGCGAAATAATCTTATGGTTAATTGCAAGTTGATGTGTGAGACGATGTCAGACATTTCAATACACATGCGCAGAATGTTGGTTTGGCATAAAAATAGGGCGGTTTAAAATAAAGCCGCCCTGTTTTTATAAAAGTATTCTCGTGTTACTATTTTATCTGAACCTCCTGATATGCCACAAGTCTGTCAGTACGTTCTCCCTGACCTCTGTAGTAGACTAAGGCCTGATATTTATTTTCTGTCTGATAGAAACTTCCTTCAGTAGGCATAATCTGCACAGTACCGGAGTTGTCGAGCATCACAATTTGATATGAGTAGTAACCTTGTTTCTGCATTATTGTTGCTTCATAGCACAGAGTGGCATCGTTGTATGTCATTTGGTAGTCAGGCGTAAACCAGTCGTTGGTCCATGTGGCATTCAGATATACTGTGCCGTTGACTTTCTGAGGGCATTTCAGCCTGTAGTGCACGAATACGTATTCTGACGAAATGTCGTTCTCAATATTGTCACTGTTGCGTATGTAGAATGCTCCGTTGGCATCTTCATCGTAGACATAATTCAGCCGCGGCTCGCACATGAACGGATATACATTATAGTTCTTGCCGTCCCAGTCAATGCGGTCGATGCCCATTGTCGGGTGGCTGACGTCAAGAACTTCAAATTTGTGATATTCGTTTCCGGCAGGAAATATCAGGTCTCTGTTGTGGTCCCATTTAAGGCCATTGGGCATGATGTATTGCGGTTTTGCATTCAGCTTGGCGTTATACCATCTTCCGTTTTGCATTACGGCAGTTTTAATCTGTGATGTCGGGTCGGTTACGTTGATGTTGCCATAGCTCAGCTGCATCGACACTTGCTGATGAGCCTTGTTAAAGTCGAGATCTGTGTTTGTCGTAACGCTTAGCTGCAATCCCATTTGAGGCTCGAGCACCATGAAGCATGCCGTAAACACACGCCGGTTGTTGTCGTTTTCGTCATAAACAGTAAGTTTGTAGTTGCCGCTCATCTTCAGTTGGCAGTCTTCGTTCGGTATGCGCAGCTTGTAGTGTGTGTAAAGTACGTTTGTGTTTATCGACTCTTCATTATCGTCTATGGTGCTTCCGTCTGCAAATCCTTCGATGTAGTCGCTGGTAAAAAGCCCGTCTGACACCGTCCAGTCTGCATTGCAGTGCTCAATTTTGTATACATATCTGTGATAAGAATGCGTGAGATCATCGAACCCGATGTTTATAATGTCGTTAGGACTGTTTCCTCTTAGTTTTATCACAGGCAGCGACATCCAGTTTTGTCCGGCCACCACTTGCAGCGACTTTATGTTTGGGTCATAAATTTCATGCCTTTGTGCATTGGCGCACGTGATGAGTGATGTCAGCAATGTTAAAAGTATAGTTTTCTTCATAAGGTCTTTTTTTATAATATATAACGCAAAGAAATTCTGTTTATTGCTTTTGGTTATCCCTGCAGGCGGTCTGCCTATTTTGTGTAGTTTCAGCATTCTTTTTTATTTTAAATAATGCTTTTGTCATTATTCTGTTGCCCTTATAAATGATTTGGGCTTCTATTTATAGCTTTTGTCGCATGTATAATTGTTTTATTTCGGAACAAGCCGTTTATTGCTGTTGTGACATTTAACGCTCCTGAAATGCCTGTCGCGTTTTGGAATTTGTAGTTTGATGGGAAAATGCGCTAAAATACTCATTTACTGCAAGTGCTTGATTATAAGCGTGTTACTTTCTTTTGACTAAAAACTGTAGCACTCCGCATATGTAAAATACGGCTTTTTGCAGTCTGATATGCCATGTTTTGTGGCCTAATTCATTGCTTTTTGCTTCGGATTTAAGTGATTTTTGTATTGAAAATCACTTAAAATAATTATAAATACGCGTCTAATAGTGAACGTGTGTTAACAATCGGCCGGTATGATATTCATGTTTTTAATCTTGATTAACGTTGCATTTTCTAAAACAAAAAATAATAATGTCCTGATTTTTTATTTTTGAAGCGTTCGCGTTTTGTCCTTTTTGAGAACAATAACCGTTTTGTCTTAATGTCATTGTGGCATGTTCCGGCTATGGTGTCGTTGCGTTGTGTCATATAATTTTTTGATTTTGACATGCTCCGATAGTCTACAATGTCAATAAAATCAGATATTTATTTTGTGTTGTTTTTATTTTGCGTTATCTTTGCATGATAATTACCGGTAAACGAAAGATATATGAATATAGCCAAAGTTAAAGATTCTGATTTGCGCAATGCTGCTTCGGCAGGTATGGATGAGTTCTTGAAAGTGTTTACAGACGCAATAATGGCGAGCGTGGGCGGAGAACTTACAGCCGACACAATGGCAGAACTCAATTCAGATCAGATAACGCTTCTTGCATATGACATACTGCATAATGAGGTGATGGATGGAGGTTTTGTTCAGCTGATTTATAACGGATATGGAAGTTTCCTGTTCCGCAACCCTTTTGCAAAAGCGATAAAAGGGTGGGGCATAGACGAGCTGGCAAGTCTTGTAAAAAAGGCCGGAAAGCTTTATTTCAAATATAAGAATGAAATAGAGCGCGAGTGCACCGACGATGAGTTTATGGCTATGTTTGAGCAATATCCCGAATTTGACGACCTCGATGACTTGTTCGTTGAGAACGAAGAGACCTGGACAGGGATGGTGGCCTGTTACGTGGATGAGCATATCGAACGTTTTGTAACGGTTGAGGAATAAAACAGATTGAAAAATGAACAAAGAAGAAGAACTGCTTAGAAAGAAAAGTCCGGTAAGCATCCGTAACAAGAAAGCCTCTTTCGAGTATTTTTTTGTTGATACATACACAGCCGGTATTGTGCTTACCGGTACAGAGATAAAGTCGATTCGGCTTGGCAAGGCTTCGCTTGTTGACAGCTTCTGCTATATACACAATGGCGAGATATGGGTCAAGGGAATGAACATTTCGCCTTATTTCTTCGGCTCATATAACAACCATGAGGCAAAACGCGACCGTAAGCTACTTCTGAATAAACGCGAGATTCATAAACTTCAGGAAGCCACCAAACAAGTTGGTTTCACCATAGTGCCCATATTGGTGTTTATTGACGATCATGGACGGGCAAAGATGGATATAGCCTTGGCTAAAGGTAAGAAGGAATTTGACAAGCGTCAGACGATGAAGGAGAAAGAAGACCGGCGCGAGATGGACAGGGCTATGAAGCATTATTAAGTTAAAACGTTGGCTTTATTATGGAACGTGTCATAAAGAATATAGTTTTTGATTTGGGCGGCGTCATTATGACCCTTGACCCTGCAGAGGCTTTGCGCCGTTTCAAGGCTCTCGGTCTGTCTGATGCCGAGCGCTATCTTGATTCTTACACGCAGTCAGGCATCTTCGGAAATCTCGAGGAAGGAAAGATTACTGCAGAGGATTTTCGCAGCAAACTCAGCAGCCTGACAGGGCACGAACTTACGTTCGATGAGTGTAAGCATGCATGGCTTGGCTATCGTAAAGATGTTCCGCAGCGCAATCTTGACTTGCTGAAAGAGCTTCGTGCCAAGGGCTATCGTCTTATTCTTCTGTCTAACACTAATCCGTTTATGATGGATTGGGCGTTGAGCAGTGAATTCGACGGAAAAGGCTCATCTCTCAACGACTATTTCGATGCTCTATATTTGAGCTATCGTCTTGGCATAATGAAACCTGCGCCTGATTTTTTCAGACAAGTGCTTGACAACGAAAATATCCTGCCGGAAGAGACACTCTTTGTCGATGACGGTCCGCGCAATGTTGAGGCTGCAGGCAAATTGGGGTTCATTACAATGTGCCCGGATAACGGTTCTGACTGGACCGGTGAGCTTCGCTCACTTCTTCATTTATGAAATCATTCGGCATGTTTGTGCGGAATTTCAGACATATACAGATAAGATGTTGTAATAAATTGCTACTTTTGTAGGCGTTTAAAATAATATAAAATGGTTTTCAAGAAAAAAAGGAGATGGCATTGTCTCTCTGGTCAGCCGATTACTGACATGGATAAACAGGTTATGTATTGGGAAAACAAGGGTAAACTTGTTCCTACGCGTGACCTGATAAAAACTCCCGAGCAGATTGAAGGTATAAGACGAAGCGGAGTTATCAACACAGAAGTGTTAGACGAAGTGGCCAAGAATATTCATGAAGGAATGAATACTCTTGAGATAGACAAAATCTGTTATGACTATTGTGTGAGCCATGGCGGCACACCGGCTTGCCTTAATTATGAGGGATATCCTAAGAGTGTATGTACAAGCATAAACGAAGTCGTATGTCATGGCATACCTAAGGAAGAAGATGTGCTTAAGGAAGGAGATATTATTAACGTCGACTTTACTACAATACTTGACGGATATTATGCCGACGCTTCCAGAATGTTCATTATCGGCAAGACCACACCTGAGAAGGAGCAGCTGGTCCGTGTTGCCAAGGAATGTCTTGAGATTGGAGCAGAGGCCGCTAAGCCATATTGCTTTGTAGGCGATATCGGACATGCGATACAGAAGCATGCCGAGAAATATCATTATGGTGTCGTGCGTGATCTTTGTGGCCACGGAGTGGGGCTTAAGTTCCATGAAGAGCCTGAGGTTCTGCATTTTGGTCACCGCGGAACGGGCATGCTTATTGTGCCTGGCATGGTGTTTACTATTGAGCCGATGATAAATATGGGAACATGGCAGGTGTTCATTGATGCTGATGACAAGTATGGCTGGGAAGTGATAACCGGTGATGAGAAGCCGAGTGCACAATGGGAACACACTTTCCTTATGACTGAACATGGTGTGGAAATTCTTTCAGAATGATTTTAGATTATGAATGACGTATATATATTAGGTATAGAAAGCAGCTGCGACGACACTTCTGCTGCTGTTCTTCGCAACGGCGTGCTGTTGAGCAATGTGACGGCTTCTCAGGAAGTGCATAAGGCTTATGGAGGCGTTGTGCCAGAGCTTGCTTCGCGTGCGCATCAGCAAAATGTCGTTCCGGTTGTTGATCAGGCTTTGAAGCGTGCCGGTATTGAGAAAGAACAGCTGTCTGCCATTGCCTTCACGCGCGGTCCGGGACTTATGGGCTCGTTGCTTGTTGGAGTCAGCTTTGCAAAGGGTATGGCCCGTTCGTTAGGCATTCCTCTTATTGATGTCAATCACTTGCAGGGGCATGTCATGGCTCACTTTATTAAAGAGAGCGACGACGACCATTCTGCTCCTCCATTGCCGTTTATCTGCCTGCTCGTTAGTGGCGGCAATTCGCAGATAGTGAAGGTTAATGCCTATAATGACATGCAGGTGCTCGGACAGACTATTGATGATGCTGCAGGTGAGGCTATCGATAAGTGTTCAAAGGTAATGGGGCTGGGTTATCCTGGTGGCCCGATTATAGACAGACTGGCCCGTCAGGGTAATCCTCATGCCTATAAGTTTGCCGAGCCGCATATACCAGGATTTAATTATAGCTTCAGCGGACTGAAGACGTCTTTCCTTTATAGTTTGCGTGAGTGGATAAAGGACGATCCTGATTTTATAGAGCATCATAAGGAAGACTTGGCTGCCAGCCTTGAGTATACAATTGTTGATATATTGATGAAGAAACTCCGTCTTGCCGTAAAGCAGACAAATATCAAGCATGTGGCTGTTGCCGGAGGTGTCAGCGCAAATAACGGATTGCGCAATGCCTTCCATGAGCATGCGGAGAAGTATGGTTGGACAATTTATATACCGAAGTTCAGCTATACCACCGATAATGCGGCTATGATTGGCATAACGGGCTATTATAAATATCTTGACAATGACTATTGCTCAATAGATAAACCGGCATTTTCAAAAGTAACTTTTCAATAAATAAATTAAATATGGATTTCGAAAACAAAATACTCAGCAGAGAGATAAGTCAGTTTATTTGGGAAAAAGGCAAGACATTAGGTACGGCGGAGAGCTGCACGGGTGGCCGTATAGCTGAAGCAATAGTCCTTATGCCCGGAGCGTCAAACTATTTTAAGGGCAGCATAGTCTCATATACCAATGAAGTTAAGGAAAAGGTGTTGGGAGTAAGTCATGAGATTCTTGAAGAAAAGACAGCTGTATGTGAGGAAGTAGCCATTGAGATGGTTAAAGGAGCAATAAAATTGCTTAATGTTGACTATGCAATCTCTGCAACAGGAATAGCTGGACCGTCAGGAGGCACACACGAGAACCCCGTTGGAACTATTTGGATAGCATGCGGAAGTGCTGATGACATCGTGACTTTAAAACTTGAGGAAGATAAAGGCCGCGACCTGAACTTGGCTAATGCCACAAGCAAGGCTTTGCAGTTGTTCTTGCAGTATCTGACAGACAGACTTGCAGAGGAAGCGCCAACAGATGCTGAAAAGCATTGATGGATGCCTTGAGCCGTTTGATTGTCTTCTTGTGCGATTAAGAACTCTCAAGTATCAGTCTTGACTTTCTTTAATAGTGCTAAAAAAAGATAAATATTTGATTATTAGCGAAAATGTTTTGCTTATTCAGAAAAAGTTAGTAATTTTGCACTCTGTTTGGAATAAGTATCAAAAGATTAAACAAAAAACGTAGATTGCAATGTCGAAGATTTGTCAAATAACAGGGAAAAAAGCTCAGATTGGAAATAACGTTTCACACTCAAAGCATCGTACAAAACGCAGCTTTGACGTGAATCTTTTCAGCAAGAAATTCTATTACGTAGAAGAGCAGTGCTGGATAAGCTTGAAGATAAGTGCGGCTGGCTTGCGCTTGATTAATAAGGTTGGCTTGGACGCAGCTCTTAAGCAGGCTGTTTCTAAAGGCTACTGCGATTGGAAGGATATTAAAGTTATAGGAGAATAAGCACAATGGCAAAGAAAGCTAAGGGTAATAGAGTTCAGGTTGTATTGGAGTGCACCGAAATGAAAAATAGCGGTCTTCCTGGTACAAGCCGTTATGTTACAACAAAGAACCGCAAGAACACTCCTGAGAGAATGGAGTTGATGAAGTATAATCCTATCTTGAAGAAGATGACTCTTCACAAGGAGATTAAGTAATAACAATTAAAACAGTTTTAGAAAATGGCAAAGAAAACCGTCGCTACCCTCCACGAAGGTTCAAAGGATGGTCGCGCTTATACTAAGGTTATTAAGATGGTGAAAAGTCCTAAGACAGGTGCCTATATCTTTGACGAGCAGATGGTACCTAATGAGGCTGTTAAAGACTTTTTTAAGAACTAATCTTTGAATATGAGATATTTTAAAAAGGCTGCAAATAATTTTGCAGCCTTTTTTGTTGTGGATGTGAGTTCATTTTACTAATTTTGTAGCAAAATATTTATTATGGGGTTATTTGGTATTTTTAATAAGAACAAAAAAGAAACTTTAGATAAGGGCTTGGAGAAAACAAAGCAGAGTGTTTTTTCAAAAATAGCCCGTGCCGTCGCAGGAAAGTCTAAAGTTGATGATGATGTGCTCGACAATTTGGAAGAAGTCTTGATCACGTCTGATGTCGGTGTTGATACAACATTAAAAATAATTCGCAGAATTGAGGAAAGAGTTGCACGTGACAAATATGTCTCAGTGTCAGAACTTAACGGCATACTTCGTGATGAGATTGCTGCCTTGTTGGCTGAAAATAACTCCGAGGACAATGATGATTGGGGACTGCCGCAAGACCATTCTCCTTATGTGATACTTGTTGTAGGTGTTAACGGCGTTGGAAAGACGACAACAATAGGCAAGCTCGCTTACCAATTTAAGAAAGCCGGCAAGAAAGTTTACCTTGGCGCAGCAGATACGTTCCGTGCAGCTGCTGTAGAGCAACTGTCTATATGGGGAGAACGTGTCGGAGTTCCGGTGGTCAAACAGCAGATGGGTGCTGATCCCGCAAGTGTTGCATTTGATACGCTAAGTTCTGCAAAGGCTAACGGGGCTGATGTTGTGTTGATTGACACTGCAGGGCGTTTGCATAACAAGGTCGGTCTTATGAATGAGCTTAAGAAGATAAAGGATGTGATGAAAAAGGTCATTCCTCAGGCTCCGGATGAGGTTATGCTCGTGCTTGATGGTTCAACCGGACAAAATGCTTTTGAACAGGCTAAGCAGTTCTCTGCTGTAACTCAAATAACAAGTCTTGCCATAACGAAGCTTGACGGAACAGCCAAGGGAGGTGTCGTGATAGGAATATCAGATCAGTTGAAGGTTCCTGTTAAATATATTGGATTGGGTGAGGGAATGGAAGACCTCCAGCTGTTTAATAAGAAACAATTTGTAGATTCACTCTTTAAGGTAGAAAAGTGAGAAAGAACCAGATAGATTTTATAACCATGGGATGCTCTAAGAATCTTGTTGACAGTGAGATTCTTATGCGCCAGTTTGAGCTAAATGGATATAAATGTGTACATGACAGCAAAAATCCACAAGGGGAAATTGCTGTCATTAATACATGTGGCTTTATCGGTGATGCAAAGGAAGAAAGTATAAATACTATTCTTGAATTTGCACAGGCAAAGGAAGAGGGACGTATAAACAAACTTTATGTCATGGGATGCCTGTCCCAAAGATATAAAGCAGAACTGGAAAAGGAAATACCTCAGGTAGATAAATATTACGGGAAGTTTGACTTCAAACAGTTGCTTACCGATTTAGGTAAGGCCGAAGTGTTGGATTGCAGAAATAAGAGATTCCTTACAACTCCGCATCATTACGCATACATAAAGATTAGTGAAGGATGCGACCGTCATTGCGCTTATTGTGCCATACCGCTGATTACCGGACGGCACGTCAGCAGGCCAAAGGAAGAGATTATTGAGGAAGTAAAGGCTTTTGTGGCATCTGGAGTAAAGGAATTTCAGATTATTGCTCAGGAATTAACATATTATGGCATTGATATAGACGGTAAACGTCATATCGCTGATTTAATATCTGCAATTGCAGATGTTCCCGGTGTAGAGTGGGTACGTTTGCATTATGCCTATCCAACACATTTTCCTTATGAACTTTTAGATGTCATAAGGGAAAAACCAAATGTATGTAAGTATTTGGATATTGCATTACAGCATATTTCTGACAATATGCTTCAGGCAATGAAACGAAATATAACTAAGGAAGAAACTTATGCGTTGATAGAACGTATAAGGAAAGAGGTTCCAGGCATTCATTTGCGTACAACGCTTATGGTTGGCTTTCCTGGTGAAACCGACGAGGATTTTGAAGAATTGATGGAGTTCACCAAATGGGCGCGGTTTGAGCGTATGGGAGCTTTTGCCTATTCAGAGGAAGAAGGTACTTATAGTGAAATTCATTATAATGATGATATTGCTGATGATATTAAACAAAAACGTTTGGACCGTTTAATGGATTTACAGCAGAATATAAGTGGTGAGATTGCTTCTGAGAAAATAGGAAAGGTGTTTAAGGTCATTATAGATAGAAAAGAAGGTGATTATTATATTGGTAGAACTGAATTTAGTTCTCCTGAAGTAGATCCGGAGGTTCTCATACCTGTAAGTGAAAAACGTCTTCGTACAGGTTGTTTCTATAATGTGAAAATAACTGATGCAGAAGAGTTTGACCTGTATGGTACAGTAAACTATTGATTGCCTTATAGTATAAAATACCATAATTAGGCTGTTGGTAATGTTTGGCATCGTGTTTTTACGCTATGCTTGATTTAATATGAATGTTTTTGTATGAACAATAAAAGTTTTATTTCTGAGTTGTCTCAGAGAATGGGATATACGCAGGATGATACCCAAAAAATGGTGAACACAATAATAGACTCCATGAATGATTGTTTTCAGAAAGGGGATGTTGTGTCTATTCCTAAATTTGGTACTTTTGAAGTAAAAAAACGTCTTGAGAGAATAGTCGTAAATCCGGGAACTAAACAACGCATGCTTGTTCCTCCAAAACTTGTTCTCGGTTTTAAGCCAATAGCATCTCTTAAAGAAAAGGTTAAAAATGGAGGGCAGGGATAATGGCAAAGAATTCGGTACAGGAAATAGCTGCTGTGATAGCAGGCAAGCATGGGTTGTCGCAGCAGGATGCTGAGGCTTTTGTCTCTTCGTTTTTTGATTTGATAAATGAAGGTCTGCACAGCGAAAAAGCAGTTAAAGTAAAAGGATTAGGCACATTTAAAGTTATTGATGTTCGTGAGAGAGAAAGTGTAAATGTAAATACAGGAGAGCGTGTGTTGATAGAGAGTCACGCCAAAATAACTTTTACTGCAGATCCTGTTATGCGCGATTTGGTGAATAAGCCTTTTGCGCAGTTTGAAACTGTTGTGTTGAATGACGGGGTTGAACTTGAGGATATGGCAAAGGTACAGACTCCTGACGATTCTGATTTGAAAGATGACGGCATTGATGATGTTGATTCTGAAAATATAAGTGATGAGGTTGATGAGACTAATTCTCAGGAAAGTAATACGGAATCTTTTAATATCATTAATAGCAACTACGATTTGCCTCAATTTGAGCAAGGTCGGTCGGATAACCAGGATTGTATTAGTGGCAAAGATTTAGAAGAAGATACTGCATCTGGAAATACAGAAAATTCTGCTAGACCTATAAGTGGGCAAAATGACGACAAGGATTATTCGGAACAGAATGCAGGTGGTTTGAATGCTGATGATATTGTTACTGATTCAAAGCCTGTGGATTTAGCTGTTGAGGATAAAAATGAAGAGGAGACAGGGGCGTCAATTATTTGTGATAATGAAGATGAAGTAGGTTCGCAAAATTGTGTACAAGATTCTGAAAATGTACCTGAAGGAGAAATTCAAACAGGACAGAAAGAAAATGTTGAAACTGAAAGGTTTGCTAATAAAACCATAGAACAATTTGTCGCAACCGGTCGTATAGACGAAGTTCACGATGATTCTGACGTACAAAAAATACACAGCAAATCAGGCATGGCCTGGTATTATAGGATCTTTTTAATGTTTGTTGTTGCAGCCTTGGCTTTTTGGGGCGGTATCTATTGGAATGAAAGTAATACTAAGCCTGTGATAAAATATGTTACAATAAAGCAACCTCTTGCGTCTGCCAATACAAGTGTTGCCGATACGATGGCAAATAATGATTCTGTTAAATCTGCTGATAATAAGTTGAAGCAGAATTTACAGGATTCGATAAACGTAAATAAAAATACGATAGAGAAGTCTGAAAGAGAAGGGAATGTGCCAACAAAACCATCTTCAGCTACTGTTGAAAGAGCGGATTTGAAAAATGCAGCAACTGCAGTCAGAACCGGCGCTTATCGTATTGTGGGTACAGACAGAGTGGTTACAGTAAAGAAAGGCGAGACTTTGAGCAAAATTTCAAGGTTCTATCTTGGTGAAGGTATGGAATGCTATATAATGGTTCATAATGGAACTTCTGATATAAGGGAAGGTATGCGACTGAAAATACCAAAACTGGTGAGCAAAAAGAAGTAATAGTCACGATAACTTGTCTTAGTATTTTTATTCAAAAATAACGATATTGGCAGTTTGGGGGCTAATATGAGTTTTTATAAGATAATAAGTATTTCTCAATCTGTGTAAATAGTTTTACATTTGTATGAATAGTTAATATTGATTTCTGTCTTGAATCAGTTTTTATCCGTATGGGATATTCTGGGAAAGACAGAAATCAATCTGTTTTGTTGTAATGATATGGTTTAATATTGTCATTCTGAATAATATTGAAGTAGTCTCGTTTGTGCTATTGATATGGATAAAGCGCTTTATATTATAGGCATAATAAAGTAATAAGAAACTTTTTTAATATTATTTAGTCCCAAATTTTCGCACATCAATTCATAATGTAGTATTTTTGCGGGTAAAATAAGTGTAACAATAAAATTTGGAATTATGGCAGAATCTATAGATATCCGCGAGTTGAATATCTTGATAGAACAAAAAAGCTCTTTTGTAGCTAACATCACAGCGGGTATGAACCGTGTTATTGTAGGACAAAAACATTTGGTTGATACACTTTTAATAGGACTACTTAGCGATGGACATATATTGTTAGAAGGTGTACCTGGATTGGCTAAAACACTGGCTATTAAAACATTGTCTCAACTTATCGATTCAGAATACAGCCGTATACAGTTTACTCCCGATCTTTTGCCGGCCGATGTAATCGGTACAATGATTTATTCTCAGAAAGATGAGAAATTTCAGGTAAAGAAAGGTCCCGTATTTGCGAACTTTGTATTGGCGGATGAAATAAACCGAGCTCCAGCAAAGGTGCAGAGTGCTTTGCTGGAAGCAATGCAGGAGCATCAGGTAACAATTGGAAGTACGACTTTCAGCTTGCCGAATCCTTTTTTGGTAATGGCAACACAGAACCCGATAGAACAGGAAGGTACTTATCCTCTGCCAGAGGCTCAGGTTGACCGCTTTATGCTTAAAGTAATAATAGATTATCCTACACTTGAAGAGGAAAAACTCATTATACGAGAAAATCTTGCAGGTTCGCTTCCGAAGGTAACTCCGGTTATTACTGCCGATGATATTGTTGAGGCACGTAAGGTCGTTGAAAAGGTGTATATTGATGAAAAGATAGAACAATATATTGCTGATATCGTATTTGCCTCAAGATATCCTGACAGATACGGACTATCACAATTGAAGGATTTGATTACTTTCGGTGGCAGTCCACGTGCAAGTATTAATTTGGCTAGAGCATCACGTGCATATGCTTTTATCAAGAGACGCGGATATGTTATTCCTGAAGACGTACGAGCAATAGCCCATGATGTTTTACGTCATAGAATCGGTTTGTCTTACGAAGCAGAGGCTACTAATGTTACAAGTGAAGAAATTATAAGTGATATAATTAATAAGGTGGAGGTTCCTTGATGGATACCCAGGACATTCTCAAAAAAGTTAGAAAAATCGAGATAAAGGCTCGCGGGCTCAGCAATAATATATTTGCCGGGCAATATCATTCTGCCTTTAAAGGGCGTGGTATGGCCTTTAGTGAGGTGCGTGATTATCAGTATGGTGATGATATACGTGATATAGACTGGAATGTTTCTGCGCGTTTTCATAAACCTTATGTCAAAGTATATGAGGAAGAGCGTGAACTTACGGTAATGCTTTTGATAGATGTCAGTGGCTCCTTAGATTTCGGAACACAGAAAACAACGAAAAAGGAGATGGTGGCAGAAATCGCAGCAACACTTGCTTTCAGTGCCATACAGAACAACGATAAAATAGGAGTTGTATTCTTTTCTGATAAAATAGAAAAATATATCCCTCCGAAAAAGGGTCGTAAGCATATACTTTTTATAATTCGTGAGATGCTGGATTTTCATCCTGAAAGTAAAAAGACGGATTTGAAAAAGGCTGTTGAGTTTCTCACAAGTGTGTTAAAACGTAGATGTACAGCATTTATTATGAGTGACTTCTACACGCACACCGATTTTGAAAACGCATTGACAATATGCAACCGTAAGCATGATGTAGTTGCTTTGCAAGTATATGACCCACGTGCCAAGTCTCTTCCTGATGTAGGTTTGATAAAAGTTTGTGATGCAGAGACCGGACATGAGATGTATATAGATACGAGCGACAAGCGATTGCGTGATGCTCATTATTCGTATTGGCTCAATAGACAAAAGGAACTAAGTTCTATATTTAATAAAAGCAATGTAGATAATATATCTATTGCGACTGACCAGGATTATGTAAAATCATTGATGCAACTGTTTGCCATGCGTAGTTAATAAAACATGTGCTGCGGTTAAATTGATTATTCATGATTAAATGAAACGTATTATTTGTATTATATCATTAGTGGCTTGTGTCTTAGGCCTATATGCTCAGGTGTCTGTCGAGTCAAAAATAGATTCGATAGAGATTCTTATTGGTGAACAGACAGATGTTGTATTGACTGTAACAGCCAAGGAAGGAGCTGTTATTAAAATGCCCGTATTTAAGCCTTCACAGTATATAACGCCAGGCGTTGAAGTGTTGTCTGATTCAAAGGCTGATACTTCACAATTGGATAATAATATTATTAAAGTAACAAAGCGTTATACTTTGACTTCTTTTGACGAGAATCTGTATTATATTCCGCCAATGAAGGTGACTGTTGATGGTAAAAAATATCAGAGCAAAAGTCTTGCCCTTAAGGTGTTGACTGTTCCTGTTGATACATTGCATCCTGAAAAGTTCTTTCCGCCAAAGGATGTACAGAATAATCCGTTTCAGTGGGAAGATTGGGCTTCTCCTTTTTGGTTTAGTGTGTTGTTTGTTCTTATGGGAGTGCTCGCATATTATTTGTGGACACGCCTTAAGGAAAATAAACCGGTCATTGCGCGTGTGAGAATAGTGAAAAAAGTATTGCCTCACCAAAAGGCTTTAAGTGAAATAGAGCATATTAAGTCTGATCGTCGATTGATGTCTGAAGATCAAAAAGCTTACTACACACTTCTTACAGATGTGTTGCGTAAGTACATCAAAGAGCGTTTCGGATTTAATGCAATGGAGATGACAAGTTCTGAGATTATAACAAGACTGCAAAACGAGAACGACAAGAAAATGGTAGACGAATTGAAGGAACTTTTCGTTACGGCAGACCTTGTTAAATTCGCCAAATATTCGACACTTATTAATGAGAATGACGCCAACTTGGTAAATGCAATAGAATTTATTAATACAACTAAGGTAGAAAATCAGCCTGTTGTTGAGCGAATAGAACCTAAACTTACAGAAACAGATAAACGTAATATGCGTTCAAGGACCATCTTGAAGGTTTCAATAATAGTTCTTGTGGTAGTAAGTATTTCGCTTTTGGCTCTTGCAATATATCAAGTTAGTTTGTTGATATAGGAGACTATAAATTATGGAATTTGTCAATAAAGAATATTTCTTGTTGTTGCTGTTGCTCATACCTTATTTAATTTGGTATTTGCTTCATAGAAAGACGAGTGAGCCTACGATGCGCATGAGTGATACACATGCATATCAGTATGCTCCGAAAAGTCTGCGTGTGCGCTTGATGTGGCTACCTATGTTATTGCGCATTATTGTTTTTGTGCTTGTTGTTGTAATTTTAGCTCGTCCTCAAACTCATAGTAATTGGGGTAGTCGTACAGTAGAAGGTATTGATATAATGTTGGCTATGGACGTCTCCACAAGTATGCTTGCTGAAGATTTGAAGCCAAATCGTATTGAAGCGGCTAAGAGTGTCGCATCAGAGTTTATCTCTGGGCGTCCTGATGATAATATAGGTCTTACCATCTTTGCCGGTGAAGCATTTACACAATGCCCAATGACAACAGATCATACGTCATTGATAAATTTATTGCAGAATGTGCGTACAGATATAGCTGCAAGGGGATTGATAGAGGATGGTACCGCAATAGGCATGGGATTGGCAAATGCTGTAAGTCGCTTAAAAGACAGTAAAACAAAAAGTAAGGTTGTTATTTTGTTGACAGACGGAAGTAATAATCGTGGAGATATTTCTCCGTTGACAGCTGCTAATATTGCTAAGAGTTTAGGGATACGTGTATATACAATAGCAATTGGAAGCAAGACAATGGCTCCATACCCTATGCAGGTTGCCGGTACGATTCAGTATGTCAATATGAGGGCAGATGTTGATGTGAAAACCTTAAGCGAGATAGCTTCTACTGCAGACGGACAATTTTATCGTGCAACAAATACAGCTGAATTGAAAAAGATATATAAGGATATTGATAAGTTGGAAAAGACAAAGATGGACGTAAAAAAGTTTTCCAAGAGGTATGATGTATATCAGCCATTTGCATTGGCTGTTTTAATCGTATTTTTATTGGAAATACTATTGAGATTGACAGTCTTTCGTCGTATTCCATAATAAATTAAATATAAGGTTATGTTCAGATTTGAAAATCCTGCCTTTCTATATTTGCTTATAATTATTCCGGTTATTATCGTAATACGATTGCTGGAGATGCGTAAACGTAAGCTTAAGCTGAAAAAGTTTGGTGATTTGTCCTTACTAAAGCAGCTCATGCCTGACGTTTCGTCATCCCGTAAGTCGTTGAAATTCTGGCTGATGATAGCGGCTTTGGCGTTGTTGATAGTTATGTTGGCACGTCCGCAGATGGGAACAAAGATAAGTCAAGAAAAACGTAAAGGTATAGAAGTTATAATCTCATTGGATATTAGTAACTCAATGAGAGCTGAAGATGTTGTTCCGTCAAGATTGGATAAGAGTAAGATGCTTGTAGAAAACATGGTTGACAATTTTACAAATGATAAAGTTGGGCTTGTTGTTTTTGCAGGTGACGCTTTTATTCAATTACCTATTACAAGTGATTATGTGTCTGCAAAGATGTTTTTACAGAATACAGATCCTTCATTGATAGCAACTCAGGGTACTGATCTGGCTGGAGCTATAGAGTTGAGCTCAAAAAGTTTTACCCAGCAAGATAAGGTCGGACGTGCAATATTGATTATAACTGATGGTGAAGACCACGAAGGAGGAGCTATTGAGGCAGCTGAAAAGGCACGTAAGAATGGCATTAGGGTTTTTGTCCTTGGAGTTGGTTCAACAAAAGGTTCACCAGTGCCAGACGGTAATGGCGGTTATATGAAAGATAATTCAGGTCAGGAGGTGATATCTGCTCTTAATGAAGAAATGTGTAAGCAGGTTGCTCAAGCTGGTGGAGGTGCATACATACATGTTGATAATACAAGTCTTGCACAGCGCCAGCTTAATGATGAACTAACGAAACTTCAGAAGGGTGATATTTCTAGTGTCGTTTATAGTGAATATGATGAACAGTTTCAGGCCGTAGGAATATTGGTGCTTATTCTTCTGATTATAGAAATGTTGATTCTTGAGCGCAAGAACCCATTCTTCAAGAAGATAAAGCTGTTTAAATAAAAAATAGATAAAATCTGCAATAAGTTAATATGATAAAACATCTTTTATTAATTATATTACTGGGGATATCCATAGATTCAATAGCACAGACAGATCGTCAGTTTGTGCGTGATGGAAATCGCTTGTATCACAAAAAGGCTTATGACAAGGCGGAAGTAATGTATAGAAAAGCTATTTCTAAAAATTCAGCCAATTCACAGGCTATTTATAATTTGGGATGTGCTCTTATGATGCAGAGTAAAGACTCTGCTGCTGTAGTGCAATATCTTAATGCGGCAAAAATAGAAAAAAATAAGCAAAGATTGGCTCTTGTATATCATAATATAGGAGTAATCTGCCAAAATCATAGAATGTATGGTGAGGCAATCAAAGCTTACGAACAGTCTTTGCGAAATAATCCGAAAGACAATGAAACACGCTATAATTTAGCTCTTTGTAAAAGATTGCAGAAGAAACAGGGCAATAAGAACAATCAGAACAAGAAGCAAGAAAAGGATAATAAAAATAAGCAGGACGGCAAGGATAAGCAGAACGATAAAGAAAAAGATAAAAATAAAGGTCAGGACAATCAGGCAAAGCCTAAAGAGGAGCAGATGAGCAAGGATAATGCAGAGCAGCTGCTTAATGCTGCAATGCAGAGTGAGAAGGCAACACAGCAGCGAATGAAGAAGGCTTTACAGAAGCCAAGTTCTCGTCGCTTGCAGAAAAACTGGTAATAATGATAAATTAGAAGTTTGTATTTATGAAAAAATATTTATTGATATTACAGCTATGTTTATTCTGTGTAATTGTATCAAATGCACAGAAACTTATAGTTAATGCACCTTCACGTGTTTCTGCAGGCGAAAATTTTAGGTTGACATATACAGTTAGTACCCAGAATGTTAGTGATTTTCGTTTGGGAAGTGTGCCTGAGGCTTTGGAAGTTATAACTGGTCCATACACATCTTCTCAATCAAGTTTTCAGATGATAAACGGTCATACAAGCAGTACTTCATCTGTTACTTATACTTTTATATTGTGCGCTTCAAAGAATGGTACTTTCACAATATCTCCTGCACATGTCGTTGCTAACGGAAGAAAGTTAGCATCTAAAGCAGTGAAGATCACTGTTTCTGGGGCAAGTCAAAGTGGTAAAGGCTCGCCACGTATGCATGATGATTCTGATAATCAACCTCGTTTGAGAGAAGCCGGCACGCCTATTCAAGGTGGAGATTTGTTTATAAAAGTAAGTGCAAACAAGCGACGTGTACATGAGCAAGAGCCAGTCCTGCTTACATATAAGGTTTATACATTAGTTGATTTGACTGAACTTGAGGGTAAAATGCCTGACCTTACAGGTTTTCACACGCAAGAAATACCGCTTCCACAACAAAAGTCGTATCATATAGAACGCGTAAATGGAAGGGCTTATAGGTGTGTGACTTGGAGTCAATATGTTATGTATCCTCAAATGACGGGTAAGCTTGAAATTCCGAGCATTACATTTACTGGTACCGTTATTCAGCAAAATCGTAATGTTGATCCTTTTGAAGCATTTCTGAATGGAGGTTCTGGATATATAGAGGTCAAGAAAAAAATTAAAGCACCAGGTGTGACCATACAGGTGGATCCTTTACCAAAACGTCCGGCTAATTTTTCCGGTGGTGTAGGTAAGTTTAACATTAGTGCACAGATAAGTAAGAAAGAGATAAAGGCTAATGAGCCTGTGACTATTCGTGTTGTTGTCGGCGGTATTGGAAACTTGAAGCTGATAAAGCAACCTGTTGTCAATTTCCCAAAGGATTTTGATAAATATGATGCAAAGATAACAGATAAGACAAAGTTGACTTCAAATGGAGTAGAAGGCAACATGATATATGATTTCTTGGCGGTTCCTCGTAATCAAGGTAAATATGAGATTCCGGCTGTGGAATTTACTTATTATGATGTGTCTACCAACTCATATAAGACGATTAAAACACAGTCATTTAAACTTGATGTTGCTAAAGGTGACGGCAGCGCAGGACTTTCTGCGGATTACAGTGACCTCAAAAACCAGGACATACATCCAATCAAGGAAGGTGATGTGGAAATTCAAGATTTGACAGATATATTTTATGGGTCAACATCTTATTGGGCGATATTGTCAGTGTTGTTTGCCATGTTTGCCGGAGTATTGATTCTTTTCCGCAAGCGTGCTATAAACAATGCAAATATTACAGATTTAAGGAAGAAAAAAGCAAATCGTATCGCAACAAAACGCTTAAAGTATGCAAGCCAGTTGATGGCTGCAAATGAACATGAGAAATTCTATGATGAAGTTTTGAGAACTTTGTGGGGATATGTAAGTGCAAAATTGAATATTCCTGTAGAAAGGCTTTCAAAAGACAATATTTCAGAGAATCTTATGTCTAAAGACATCGATGAGAATACAATTTCGATGTTTATCCATGCTATTGACGAATGTGAATATAATCGTTATGCGCCAGGAGATATAAAAGGTAATATGAATCAGACTTTTGAAACAGCAATGTCAGCAATAATAAAAATAGAAAATACATTGAGTGGCTCAAAGAAAAATAGTTCAAAAAGGTTTCTGGTATTTCTTGTGCTATTTTGTATTTGTGCATCAGTTGGTGCTGTAACAAAGAAGAATGCTGATGATGAGTATAAAAAAGGTCATTATCAGCAGGCAATTAAAGATTATGAGGAACTTCTGAAGAAAGGGCCTAGCGTTGAGTTGTATTATAATTTGGGCAATTCGTATTATCGTACAGACAATATAACTCGAGCAGTCTTGAATTATGAACGCGCTTTGCTGTTGGCTCCGGGAGATGCTGATATACGTTTCAATCTTCAGATGGCACGTTCAAAGACGATTGATAAGATTACGCCGAAGTCGGAGATGTTTTTTGTGACATGGTACAAGTCGTTGGTTAATCTTGCAAGCGTTGACCAATGGGCAAATATTGCTATCGTTTGCATTGTTATTGCATTAATTTCTGTTTTGATTTATTTGTTTGCTCCTAAACTGGTGTTGCGTAAAGCTGGTTTTTATAGTGCTGTCGTATTTGTTTTGGTTTTTGTTTTCAGTAATATTTTTGCTTATGAGCAAAAGCAGATATTGACAAATAGAACCGGAGCAATCGTGATATCGCCATCAGCTGGCTTGCGTAAGACCCCTGTGGCAAACAGTGAAGCAACGGTCATAGTCCATGAAGGCAGCCGTGTTGAGATAATAGATGACACCATGAAGGATTGGAAGCAGGTTGAACTTGAAGATGGACGTGAAGGGTGGATTTTGAATTCACAAATAGAACGAATATAAGACAAATAAAGTTATTAATTGATTAAATGCAGACATTAATAGAGATAGACCGCGAAATTCTTTCCTTTTTTAATGGAAGCGAATCATTGTTTCTTGACAATCTGGCTGTAATCCTTACGTCAGGATTGACATGGATACCGCTTTATCTCTCTTTATTATATGTTGTGATAAAGAATAATGAGACGATGAAGCAGATAATGCTTATTGTCGGGAGCGTTATTTTGTGTATAATATTGTCGGACGGTCTTACGGATTTTATTGTTAAGCCTTTCGTTGCACGTTACAGGCCATCATGGGATCCTTTCGTAAAATATACAATTGACATAGTTAATGGGATGCGTGATACTCAGTATGGTTTCTTCTCGGCCCATGCTTCAAATACATTCTGTATAGCAATGTTTTTCTCATTGCTTATACGTAATAGAACATTTACTGTGGCAATTATATTGTGGTCTTTGGTAAATTGTTGGACGAGAATGTACTTGGGACTTCATTATCCTGGAGATATAATTGTAGGTCTTACATGGGGAGCAATCGTTGGAATGATTGTTTATTTCTTATATATTAAAGCATATCTACGTATGCATCCCGGGTTTAATTATATTTCCACACAATATTCTTCAACTGGATACAACTATGTTGATATCAACATTGTTGTGTTAGTTTTAGTTTTAACATTGGTTTATTCCATAATAAGAGCATTGATATTTTAGATTTTCACAAAAAGATGGATACAAAACATATTAGGATTAAGGATTTTAATTATGATTTGCCAGAATCACGTATAGCAAAATTTCCTGTTGCCCAACGTGACCATAGCAAACTTTTAATATACGACAAAGGTAAAGTTTCTGAAGATGTCTTTTATAATATAACAGATTATTTGCCTAAAGGCTCGCTGATGATATTTAATAACACACGAGTTATCAAGGCGCGAATACATTTCAGAAAGGAAACAGGAGCCATTATTGAAGTTTTTTTACTTGAACCGGCTGAACCTGCTGACTATGAGCAGATGTTTCAGACAAATGGTTCATGTTCTTGGCTTTGTCTTGTCGGTAATCTTAAGAAATGGAAAGAAGGGGCGCTTAAGCGCGTCTTTGATATAAAAGGAACACAAGTAACGCTTACTGCAACTTATCGTCAGGAACATGGGACAAGTCATTGGATCGACTTTGCGTGGGATAATAAGGATATAACATTTGCGGATATTCTTGAAAATGTAGGTGAACTGCCAATACCCCCATATCTTAAACGTGATACTCAAGAGAGCGACAAGGTTACTTATCAGACGGTGTATTCAAAGATAAAGGGCAGTGTTGCAGCCCCAACCGCCGGTCTGCATTTTACTGAAGATGTACTTAAGGCAATTGATGATAAAGGTATTGAGCGTGAAGAACTTACTCTTCATGTTGGAGCCGGAACGTTTAAACCTGTAAAGAGTGAAGAGATAGCCGGACATAACATGCATACCGAATATATCTGCGTGCTTAAATCAACATTAAAGAAGCTAATAGAGCACAATGCATGTGCTGTGGCTGTTGGTACGACAAGCGTAAGAACTCTTGAAAGTCTTTATTATGTAGGTGTGCGTTTGAGCAAAAATCCGGATTTGAAAGAAGAACAGTTACATATAGATCAGTGGGAGCCTTATGAAACACAGACAGACTTGTCGCCTGTAGAGGCTTTGCAAAATATAGTAGACTATCTTGACCGTAACGGACAGAATTCTTTCCATGGAAGCACACAGATAATTATTGCTCCAGGTTATGAGTATAAAATTGTAAAAATGTTGGTCACCAATTTCCATCAGCCTCAAAGTACTTTACTTTTGCTTGTCAGTGCTTTTGTGCATGGCGACTGGAAAACTATATATGATTATGCCTTGAGCCATGATTTCAGGTTCTTGAGTTATGGTGACAGTTCTTTGTTGATTCCTTAACATAATAAAAACGATTAACGATGAAAATAGGAGATAAAGTAAGATTCTTGAGTGAAGTTGGAGGCGGTGTCGTTGCCGGCTTTCAGGGTAAGAATATTGTTCTTGTAGAGGACGAAGACGGTTTTCAGATACCAACAAGTATAACTGACGTTGTTGTAATAGACAATGACGACTATAATATAAAGCATGATGTTCAGAATGTCAGTACGGTTAAGGATGAAGACGAAGATTATGATCCCGCCGACAGACCTGTAACTTTCACAGCACAGCCTGAAGAGCGAAAAGGTGGAGATGCGTTGTCTGTTTATCTTGGCTTTGTGCCGGTTGACATAAAAGAGATAACTAACACAAAGTTTGAGGTTTATTTGATTAACGACAGCAATTATTATATTGATTTTACTTACCTTACTGTTGAAGGTACAAGTTGGAATTTACGTTCTAAAGGAACTGTTGAACCTAACACAAAGTTGTTTATAGAGGAATTCGGACGTGAAGTGTTGAATGAACTTGAGCGTGTTGCCGTACAGTTTGTGGCATATAAGAAAGATAAAGGATTCCTGCTTAAACCTGCTGTTGATGCTCAGCTTCGTATAGATACTGTAAAATTCTATAAATTGCATACATTCCAGGAGAATGACTTCTTTGAGCAGTCTGCATTAATTTATACTTTGATTGAGAACGACAAGCCCGTACGTCCACTTGTAGTTGACGCAAAAAAACTTAAAATGGAGATGGCTCGCAAGGCGTCAGATGACAACAAACCGAGAGCTGTTGTTCAGAATGCGCGCAAGAAGTCAAAAGACGAACCGGTTGTTGTTGACTTGCATGCTAACGAGCTTCTTGATACAACTGCAGGAATGTCTGCTGCAGATATACTTAACTATCAGCTTGATGTATTCAGAAAGACCATGGACAGCTATATGGGCAAACATGGTGTCAAGATAGTTTTTATACACGGAAAGGGTGAAGGAGTGTTGCGTCATGCGGTGATTCACGAACTCAACTACCGTTACAAGAATTGCTCTTATCAAGATGCTTCGTTTCAGGAGTATGGCTATGGAGCTACTCAGGTCACTATAAAGTAATAATACAAAAAAGGATTTACATGCAAAACGGATTTATTAAAGTGGCGGCAGCCATACCTTCGGTTAAAGTAGCCGACTGCTCATATAACGTGCAGCAGATTGAGAGTCTTATAGCCATGGCAGAAGGAAAGGGTGTTGAGGTGATTGTTTTTCCGGAACTTTGTATTACCGGTTACACTTGCCAGGATCTGTTTAAACAGACACTTCTTTTAGAGCAGGCAGAAACTTCTGTTCTCATGTTGCTCGATTTCACCCGTAAGCTGGATATAATCAGTATTGTAGGTGTGCCTGTAGTTGTTGGCGATTTGCTGTTGAATTGTGCAGCAGTGATACAAAAAGGCGATTTGCTTGGGCTTGTTCCGAAGACATATCTTCCTAATTATAGTGAGTTTTATGAGAAACGTTGGTTTGCTTCGTCACAAGATTTGCAGCCTTCTGAAATTCGTTTTGCAGGCAATAAGATTGTAGTTACGCCTCAGCCGACACTGTTCCGGACATGCGACGGAGCCATGTTTGGCGTGGAGATATGTGAAGATGTGTGGGCTCCGGTGCCTCCTAGCTGTAATCTTGCGCTCTCTGGTGCAGACATCATATTCAATCTTTCAGCCAGTGATGAGCTTATCGGTAAGCACGACTATCTTAAGGGACTGTTGGCTCAGCAGAGTGCACGTATGATTTCTGGCTATGTTTACAGTGGTTGTGGATTTGGCGAAAGCACTCAGGATGTGGTCTACGGTGGAAATGCCATTGCTTATGAAAATGGTCAGCTTCTTGCTGAAAGTGAACGTTTTGCTCTTGATTCTCAGCTGATAATTACCCAGATAGATGTAGAGAAGATTCGTAACGAACGTCGTACCAACAGCACTTATATAAATGCCCAGCGTGGACATGATTCGCGTATCGTAAATGCTCATACTGTGATGCCGCGTGACTTTGAACTTATACGTGATGTTGATCCTCATCCGTTTATTCCGAAGACTGACGACATGGAAAAAAGCTGTGATGAGATATTCTCAATACAAGTGGCCGGATTAGCCAAACGTCTTGTTCATACAGGATGCAAGACTGTTGTTGTTGGTATTAGCGGAGGTCTCGACAGTACATTGGCTTTGCTTGTATGTGTAAGAACATTTGACAAGCTGCAACTGTCGCGCAAGGGTATTGTAGGCGTAACGATGCCTGGCTTTGGAACAACAGACCGCACATATAACAATGCAGTAAATCTGATGAAAAGTCTTGGCATCACATTGCGTGAAATCAGTATTGCCGATGCAGTAAAACAACATTTCAATGACATTGGTCATGACATTAACGTGCATGATGTTACTTATGAGAACAGTCAGGCGCGTGAGCGCACTCAGATTCTTATGGATCTCAGCAATCAGCTAGGTGCTTTGGTTATAGGCACAGGCGACCTTTCTGAGCTTGCCTTAGGCTGGGCTACATATAATGGTGACCATATGAGCATGTATGGAGTGAATGCCGGGGTTCCTAAAACGTTGATAAAATATCTTGTCAAGTTTGTTGCTATGAGTGAAGACAGCGATGAAACACGAAGCATACTTCTGGATATAATTGACACTCCTATAAGTCCAGAACTTATACCGGCCGATGAGGCTGGCAACATAACACAGAAGACGGAGGATCTTGTAGGGCCTTATGAACTTCATGATTTCTTCTTATATCATATAATACGTTTTGGTTATCGTCCGTCAAAGATTTTTATGCTTGCACGTAAAGCTTTCGACGGAAGTAATCCTGAAACTCCTTTCTATGATGATGAAACTATAAAGAAATGGCTTACAATATTTTTGCGCCGTTTCTTCAATCAGCAGTTTAAGCGTTCTTGTCTGCCTGACGGACCTAAAGTCGGGAGCGTAAGTCTTAGTCCGCGCGGCGACTGGCGTATGCCGAGTGATGCTTCGTCTGCATTATGGCTTAAAGAATGTGAGCAGATTTAAGAATTGTCCGATATATTAAAGCTGGCAAATTTGTTGTTGAATATGTCAGTTATGTGAAATAAGGCGTGCAGTTTGTCTATATGCAACTGTTCGCCTTATTTTTTCTCGGTACTTTTCATACATTGATTATTGTTTGTTTTGAGTGGGTTTTAGTTCTTTATGTTGGTAGAAATATTATTTTGACACCATTTCTAAATTGTTTTTTTGTAAATATTTTCTACCATTCAAATAGAAAACTATTTGTTTTTGACGCATTGAGAGCAGGTGCTTTATTTTCATTCTTATGTTTTGCTGCAAATTTTGCTCAAATATTATAATTTATGTATATGCTTGATTTATAGGTGATTAGGATAACAGTGCATATGGGCTTATCATATTGTTTTTGCAAAATGTGGCTTTTTAGAATGTAAAACCATAGATTTTTAAAGATAAACACATTGCTTTTAAGCAGCAAAACCAATGGTTTTACAATATAGAATAGTGCTTTTGGACGTATTAAAGGCTCCCAAATGTGAATTCGTGTTATTATTCGTGGCGGAATATACTTATATTATTAACGTAAATTTAGAACTGATTTCTAGATTAAAGAAAACTCTGGTCTTGATTTTTTACAGATTTTTCAAATTTAAGATTGTTAAAAATGTAAAGTAGATTGTATACGTGTAAGGTGGCTTTCACTTTTCATTTAAGTGCCTGTTTTGATTATGATGTTGTCGTTATGCGTTGAATATATAAACTTTTTTATCTTAAATAAGGGCCTAAGCCAAAAGTTAAACAGACTTAGACCTTTATTTATGATGCATATTTTATCCATTATGTGTTTATGAGCGCTACAGATTATTGCTCTATTGCTGTTCCAGCAAGAACGTTTTAAATCTATTGAAGTCATTAGACATATTTACGGTCTGTTTTTTACCTTTCATGAAGTCTGCCAGCCGTTGCGGTATCTTAATTTCTGTTCCGATGATTTTTTCTATTGTATCTTTAAATTTTGCAGGATGAGCCGTTTCACAGAAAATCCCTGTTTCATTAGTGTTAAGTAGATCTTTTAGCGCCTGATAGCCACAGGCTCCGTGCGGATCAAGTATATAGCCGTTTTCATTGTAACACTGTTTGACTGCGTTGCTTATTTTTTCGTCTGTGTATGTAGCTCCGCTTATCATTGATGCAATTCTTTCATGCGAGCCTTCATATAAGTCATATATACGCGCAAAGTTACTAGGATTGCCTACATCCATTGCGTTTGCAATGGTCTGTATGCTAGGTTTCGGCTCATAAATGCCAGTCTTCAGATAGTTAAAAAATATATCGTTGGCATTGTTTGCTGCTATAAAACGGCATATTGGTAGACCCATTTCTTTGGCAAAAAGTCCGGCTGTTATGTTTCCGAAGTTTCCGCTAGGTACACATACAACAAGATTGTCAGTCAGTCCGTTGGCTTTCATTCTTGCGTAGGCATTAAAGTAGTAGAATGCCTGCGGAAGGAATCTCGCCACATTTATAGAGTTGGCAGATGTCAGTTTCATGCTATTGTTCAGCTCTTTGTCCATAAAGGCGTTCTTTACAAGGTTTTGACAATCATCAAACACTCCGTCAATCTCAATGGCTGTTATGTTGTTTCCGAGAGTTGTAAATTGGCTCTCCTGTATTTTGCTTACCTTGCCTTTGGGATACAGCACATAAACATGAATGCCGTCAACTCCCAGGAAACCGTTTGCCACGGCCGAACCAGTGTCGCCGCTTGTGGCAACCAGTACATTTACTGTCTGTTGAGATTCTTGCCTGATGAAATATTCAAGCAGGCGTGCCATGAATCGTGCCCCGACATCCTTAAATGCAAGGGTTGGGCCATGAAAAAGTTCCAGGGTCCATATATTGTTGCATATATTTTTTACAGGACAATCGAACGACAGGGTGTCATAGACAATCTTTTTCAATGCGTCAGTCTCTACATCATCGCCAAAGAATGCTTTGGCCACTTCATACGATATTTCCTGAAACGACATTTTGTCGATGTCCTTGAAAAACTCTTCAGGCAACTTGTTGATTCTTTCCGGCATGTATAGTCCACGGTCTTCAGCCAATCCGTTTACCACCGCATCGCGTAGTGAAACACATTCCGATTTTTTGTTTGTACTATAATATCTCATATCGCAGCTTCCTTTGGTTTGTTTTCAGTCTTTCATGAATGTTTTCATAAACTCGTTGAGTCTTAGCAGTCCGTATCCTCCATCTGCACAGCTCATTTCGTCGTAAGTCTTTACGTTGTCGGGCGTTATTCCGTCATGCCAGATTATGAACGGAACGGGCTCTTTTATGTGAGTGCGCACTTCTACCGGAGTGGGGTGGTCTGGCAATATAGCCATGCGCACAGGAGCATCTTTCCATGTCTTTATTTCTTCATAAATTGGTTTGATGATTTTGCTGTCGAGATTCTCTATGGTTTTAAGTTTCAGTTCGAGGTCCCCGTCGTGTCCTGCCTCGTCGCTTGCTTCAAGATGCAGAAAAACAAAGTCATCCGTCTTTAGCGCCTTTATCGCAGCTTCAGCCTTGCCTTCATAGTTTGTATCCGCAAGTCCTGTGGCTCCTTCTACTTTTATTATTTTCAATCCCGCATAAAATCCTATGCCACGAATCAGGTCAACTGCCGATATAACCGAGCCATTCTTGATTTTAGGGTACATATAGCATAATTTTTCCATGTCTGGGCGGTAGCCTCCTCCCCATGGCCATATGCTGTTGGCTGCGTCTTTTCCGCTTATGCGTCTTTCTTTATTGATAGGATGTTTTTCTAAAAGTTCTTGAGATTTTACAATCAGGCTGTTTATGAGCTTGGCAGTTTCATTACCTGTCATTCTGTTGCCGTCACGCTTTTTTTCCCATCCGGGTTCTGCCTTTACCAAAAGCCCTTTCCATTGTTCGTTCGGATAGTCGTGTGGTGGAGCACAAATTATGTGTTTGTTGCCTCCGCATATTATGAGCAGGTGACGATATTGTATTCCGGTAATGAATTTGATTTGCTCATTGCCGAGATGTTCGTTCAGATACTTTATAAGTATTTCTCCTTCTGCAGTATTCAGATGCCCTCCGTTATGATTTCTGATAACACCATTTTCAAGCGTTATTATGTTGCACCTCATGGCAAAATCATCAGGTCTCATGTCGTATCCGATGCTTGCTGCTTCTAGTGGTCCTCTGCCTTCATAGACTCGATTAAGGTCATAGCCTAGGATGGCAGTGTTGGCAACTTCGCTGCCCGGAAGAAATCCGTCAGGAATAGTTATTAGTCTACCTGTACGCCCTTTGCATGCGAGCATATCCATATAAGGCTTGTCGGCATATTGAAGAAGGGTTTTGCCTCCAAGTCTGGCGACGGGATGATCTGCCATTCCGTCGCCTAAAATGATGATATGTTTCATGTAGCCCCTCCTTTTATGGACTAAATGTTTGCTATGCTCATTATGTTAGCAAATACACCGGCTGCCGTTACACTTGCTCCTGCGCCGTAGCCCTGTATTAACATCGGGTATTCTTTATAGCGTTCAGTGGTTAGCATCACAATGTTGTTAGACCCTTCAAGATTATAGAAAGGATGTCCTTTTTCTACTGTTGTGAGTTCTACGCTGGTATTCCCCATTTCCATTTTTGCAACAAAGCGCCATCTTTTGTTCTGGGCTTCAAGTTGTTTGCGTTTCTGTTCGAACTCATCATCAAGCATAGGCAGATGTTTCCAAAAATCGTCCAATGAACCATTAAAGAATGATTCTGGAATGAAGAGTTTCTTCTCAACATTATCCTGCTCGGCTTTATATCCGGCTTCTCGTGTCAGGATGATGAGTTTGCGTATGACATCTATTCCGCTTAAGTCTATTCTGGGGTCTGGTTCGCTATAGCCTTGTTCTTTTGCACGTCTGACAGCTTCTGAGAACGGAACATTTTCAGACAGTTCGTTGAATATGAAGTTTAGCGTTCCGCTTAATACGGCTTCTATTTTCAGAATTTTGTCACCAGAGTTGCGCAGGTCGTTTATTGTCCCGATGATAGGAAGCCCTGCTCCCACATTTGTCTCAAATCTGAATTTAACACCTTTGGCAAGGGCTGTCTGTTTAAGTTTTATATAACTTTCATAATCGGATGAGGCTGCTATCTTGTTTGCTGCAATAACAGAGATGTTGTGCTCAAGAAAATCCTGATATAAAGCTGACACATCTTTGCTGGCAGTACAGTCTACGAATACGCTGTTAAATATATTCATGCCAATAACCTCTCTTCGTAGTGTCTCGGTGTCGGTAATCTCTGATTGTACAAGCTGTTCTTTATATGTGTCGAGGTCAATGCCTTCGCGGTCGAATATTGCATTGTGGCTGCTTGCGATGCCGACAACATTTAATTGCAGGCGCCTGTTTTGTTTCAGTTCATCATGTTGTGAGCGTATTTGTTCTATAAGTTTGCTGCCAACTGTGCCAACACCGCATATAAAAAGGTTAAGTACGTTGTATTCAGAAAGGAAGAACGAATCATGAAGAACATTGAGTGATTTGCGCAGATACATGCCGTTGACAACGAACGAAATGTTTGTCTCAGATGCGCCCTGGGCACATGCGATGACGCTTATACCGCTTCGTCCAAGTGTTCCAAACAGCTTGCCTGCTATGCCGGGAACATGTTTCATGTTTTCACCGACAACGGCAATTGTTGCAAGTCCTTTTTCTGCACGCATCGGGAACATGGCTCCTGTTTCAATCTCTTTGGCAAATTCTTCGTTAAGTACGTTTACCGCAGCTTCAGAGTCAGACTCTTTCATACCGATAGAGGTTGAATTTTCAGATGAAGCCTGGCTTACCATAAATACAGATATTCCATTATTTGCCAATGCCGTGAATATTCTTCGGTTTACACCGATTACGCCGACCATAGATAAACCGGTGACGGTAATTAATGCCGTACCGCTGATGCTTGAAATACCTTTTATGGCTTTAGTATCATTGTTTATTTCTTTTTTTATTATGGTGCCAGGATTTTTCGGATTGAAAGTGTTCTTTACCCTTATTGGTATGTTCTTTATGCATACCGGATAAATCGTCGGAGGATAAATTACTTTCGCTCCGAAGTTGCATAACTCCATTGCTTCAATATAGCTGAGCTCATTTATGGTATATGCAGTTTGTATTATGCGAGGGTCTGCTGTCATGAAACCATCAACATCAGTCCAAATCTCAAGTACCTCAGCATCTAATGCCGCAGCAATGATTGCTGCGGTGTAGTCACTTCCGCCTCTTCCTAGGTTGGTTGTTTCGTCGGTATTCTTGTCTTTACTTATGAAGCCTGGTACAACAGATATTCGTGGCAAATCCTTGAATGTTTCGCATACTAAAGAGTTTGTCAGCTCACTGTCAAGAACGTGTTTACCATTCTTCTTATGTTCAGTTTTGATAAAGTCGCGTGCATCAAACCAGCATGCGTTTTTTATCAGTGTTGCTACAATGTTTGAACTAAGCCGTTCACCGTAACTTACAATTGCGTTTTGTGTCTTTTCACTGAGGTCGTGTATCAGATATACGCCATAATAGATACTCTTTAATTGTTCAAAAAGAGCATCTACGGTATTAAAAAGATTCTCACGCTTGGTTGTGTCTGTTATTATAGTGTCAATCATCTGATGATGGCGGTTCACCATGGCATCAAATTCTCTCTTATATGATTCATCTCCATTCAGTGCCATTTGAGCAGTAGACAAAAGCTTGTCCGTGATGCCTCCCAATGCACTGACAACAATTATTACTGATTGTTTTTTTGCTTCTTTTTCAACAATCCTCTTTAAGCACATAATGCTTTTAACGGAACCTACGGACGTTCCTCCAAACTTTAATACTTTCATTTTATCTCTTTTATTTAGTTGAGCCCCTCTGACAAATAGGGTTTACGCTCTGTTAAATTGGTCACAAATTTAGCAAGATTTCTTGTTTGTGGCAATTATTTTACATAATAAATTGCTATTTTTGCACAAAATTGGAATATTATGTTACAGGTTATATATAAACGGACGTTGCTGCTTGTCCTCGTTTTGGCTGTATCTTTTGCACATGTAAACGGTCAGAAGAGAAAGTCTTATGAATTTTATAAGGATTTTCCAGTATACGCTGATAAATTACTTGCAGACTTGAAGTATCCACTGGCATGGGGCAATAGTAATGAAACAGATTTTGGTAAATGGAGAGATACAGCACGTAAAAAGGTGTTTGAATGTATGATGACACCGCCAACGGCAGCAAAAAGTTATGATATAAAGATACTTTCAGAAGAGCATAGAGACGGATATGTCGCCCGTAAAATTGAATTTAATCTTTCTGATTATTATCGTGTGAAAGCTTATTTGTTGATTCCTGATGGTAAAGGGCCGTTTCCTGCTATAAATCTTTTGCATGATCATGGGGCGCATTTGTTTATTGGCAAAGAAAAGATGATAATGCCGTTTGATGAAGATTCATCTGTTATTGCAGATGCACGTCAGTGGTGTGATAAGTTATACGGCGGACAATTCTTTGGCGATTATCTGGCAAAAAATGGCTATGTAGTGTTTTCTACTGATGCCCCTTTATGGGGAGAACGCGGTAGGGCGGAAGGTGTTGACCGGAAAAAATATGATATTATTGCAGGTAACATGATGATGTACGGAAGAAATCTATGCGCATTTATGACATATGATGATATCGCATCAACAGATTTTCTTGCAAGTCTCAATGTGGTTGATTCAGACAGGATAGGGTGTATTGGATTTTCTATGGGAGCTTACAGAGCGTGGATGCTTGCGGCTTTGTCTGAAAAAATTGCCGCATGTGCATCTGTTTGTTGGATGGTGACAACCGATGTGCAGATGACATGGAAGTACGGACGTAAGGAAAATGGAGGATTTGCTAACTGTATTCCTTCATTACGGCAGTATCTTGATTATCCTCATATTGCTAGTATTGCTTGTCCTAAACCTATGTTTCTTATTAACGGATTGAACGATAAGCTATTTCCTGTACCTGGAGTCAAAAAGGCTTATGCAATTATGCATGATGTGTGGAATAGTCAGAAGGCCGGAGACAGACTGGTGACTGAGTTAAGGGATATAACCCACTCATGTGGCATAGAAGAACAGAAGAGTGTTCTTGACTTTATGAATAAATTTTTGAAATAATATTTTGAATATGATAAGTGAATATCAATTACGTGTGCTGCCTCAACAGGCTTTCAATGAAGCAACAATAAAAGAATATATATCACGTGAAAAGGCTATTGATGCGAGAACAATAAAGCATGTCAGAGTGCTTAAACGTAGTATTGATGCCCGTCAGCGTACTATCTTTATTAATTTGAAAGTAAGAGTGTATATTAATGAAGAGCCTGAGGATGATGTTTTTGAGCATGTAGAGTATAAAGATGTTTCTTCAGCTCCTTCGGTTGTTGTTGTAGGAGAAGGTCCTGGTGGGCTTTTCGCTTCTTTGCGTCTTATAGAACATGGATTGCGTCCTATTGTTATAGAACGTGGTAAGGATGTTCATGAACGTAAAAAAGATCTTGCTGCCATTTCACGAACTCATAAGGTTGATAATGAAAGCAATTATTGTTTTGGTGAAGGTGGCGCCGGCGCTTATTCTGATGGAAAACTATATACAAGAAGTAAGAAGAGGGGTAATATAAGTAAAATATTAAATGTCTTTTGTCAGCATGGAGCTCCTATTTCAATTTTAGCCGATGCTCATCCGCATATAGGAACAGACAAACTTCCGCGTGTTATAGAAAATATGCGAAATACAATATTAAAGTGTGGTGGAGAAGTTCATTTTCAAACAAAGGCAACAGGAATCATTGTTGAAAATGATGAGGCATTGGGTGTCGAGGCTGTAGATCTTAAAAGTGGTAATGAATTGGTCTTTAAAGGACCAGTGATTTTGGCTACAGGACATTCATCAAGGGACATTTATGAGTATCTATATAAGTCTGGAATAGAAATTGAAGCCAAGGGACTTGCTGTTGGTGTGAGGCTTGAGCATCCTGCCGAACTTATCGATCAAATCCAATATCATAACAGAAACGGACGTGGAAAATATCTGCCTGCAGCGGAATATAATTTTGTCACTCAAGTTGATGGGCGTGGCGTTTATTCATTCTGTATGTGTCCTGGTGGCTTTGTAATTCCTGCTGCGACAGGAAAGGAACAGATTGTTGTAAATGGTATGAGCCCGAGTAATCGTTCTTCTAAATGGTCAAATAGCGGAATGGTTGTTGAAATTCATCCTGAAGATATTGAAGGTGAGCGTGATGCCTTGTGCATGATGCGCTTTCAAGAGAATTTAGAGAAGATGTGTTGGCAGCAAGGCAATATGAGGCAGACAGCCCCGGCTCAGCGAATGGTTGATTTTACACGCTCTAAACTCAGTTATGATTTGCCTAAGAGTTCTTATGCACCTGGGCTAATCTCTAGTCCGTTACATTTTTGGATGCCAAAGATAATTGCGGGAAGACTAAAACAAGGATTTGAAACCTTTGGAAGGATAAGTCATGGTTTCCTTACCAATGAAGCTGTGCTTATTGCCACAGAAACACGAACTTCTTCACCAGTGAGAATCATGCGTAACCCGGAAACATTGCAACATGTGCGTATTCAAGGCTTTTTCCCATGTGGTGAAGGTGCCGGATATGCAGGAGGAATAGTTTCTGCTGGAATCGACGGCGAACGTTGTGCTGATGCAGTTAAGCAATATCTTAATATGCAGAACTAATAAAATGTCCGAAGGGATTCATGTTGATTTGTATGTCATATTGACAGCATTATTTATGGGGACTGTTTTTATGCAGATATGCTTTTTATATGAATAACGATTTGAATTGGCTAAGAAGATAGATTTATAGGATATTTTTATAAAAATAATTCACCCAAGATTACGTTGTTGAACGTCTTCTTGGGTGAATTGCTTTTATTTGGTTATAATAATCAACCTTATAGAGATTTATACGAGTCCTTTGCCGTGGCAGTTCTTGAATTTTTTACCGCTTCCGCATGGACATGGATCATTTCGTCCCGGCAGCTTATCTTTATGAATAGGCATCTGTCTTCTAGGCTCTGCACTTTCTCTTGTATCTTGTTGTGCTGCTGCCTGTTGTGCCGGATCTGTCATGTCGTCTTTTTGTTCTGTATAGCGTTGACTCCTTTGCTCCGGAGCTGCTTCGTGTACCTCTTCTTGTTGCATTTCTGGTATTTGTCCTCTCATAAGAATTCCGACGATTCGGTTATTCATTTGGTCTACCATATCATCGAACAGTTTAACACTCTCTAATTTGAAGATAACCAGCGGATCTTTTTGTTCATATGAAGCATTTTGTACGCTATGTTTCAATTCGTCCAATGCGCGTAGGTTCTCTTTCCAGCAATCATCAATAATATGTAACAGGATAGTTTTCTCGAATTGTTTTACGACACTCTTGCATTCAGTATCGTATGCTTCCTTTAAGTTACATGGAATATTGAAAATTCGTTTACCGTCAGTAATAGGAACCATTATACGTTCATATCTGTCACCTTGGTTTTCGTAAACATCCTTAATGACAGGCCATCCTACGCTTTGAATGCGCTCAGTTTTACGTTTGAAGTCTGCCATTGCCATTTGGAATGCTCTTTCTGCCAAATTGTCATGGCTATCGTTGGTAAATTCCTCCACAGTAAACGGACATTCCATTGATAGTATTTTGAGGAACTCATCTTTGCAGCCTTCATAATCGTTCTTTTCAATAATGTTTACAACGCGATCCCAGATGATGTTCGTAATATCCATTCCGATTCTTTCACCCATGAGTGCATGGCGACGTTTCTCATATACGACAGTTCTTTGTTTGTTCATGACATCGTCGTATTCAAGCAGACGTTTACGAATACCGAAGTTGTTCTCTTCAACTTTCTTTTGTGCTCTTTCGATATTTTTTGTAATCATCGGACTTTCAATACGCTCTCCATCTTTAAATCCGAGGCGGTCCATAACTCGTGCGATTCTTTCACTTGCAAATAATCGCATAAGCTTATCCTCAAGGCTTACGTAGAATACTGAGCTACCCGGGTCTCCCTGACGACCTGCACGTCCACGAAGCTGTCGGTCAACGCGTCGGCTTTCGTGACGTTCTGTACCAATGATAGCCAAACCTCCAGCAGCCTTTACTTCTGGAGACAACTTAATATCGGTACCACGTCCAGCCATATTCGTTGCGATAGTAACGGCTCCAAGTAATCTTTCTTCAACATGTTGATTTCCGTCAGAATCTGTAACAGTGACCTTTCCTAATGTACTACGTCCTGCTTCTGCTACGATATTAGCTTCTCGTTGATGAAGCTTTGCGTTCAACACATTGTGAGGAATGTGGCGCATCTGCAACATCTTGCTTAACAGTTCTGATATTTCTACAGATGTTGTACCAACCAAGCATGGGCGACCAGAATTTCGCATTGCTTCAATTTCCTCTATAACGGCGTTATATTTTTCTCTGGCTGTTTTATAAACTCGGTCGTCCATGTCGTTTCTTATGACTGGCTTGTTTGTTGGAATCTCAACAACATCGAGTTTATAAATATCCCAAAGTTCTCCTGCTTCTGTACTTGCCGTACCCGTCATACCGGAGAGCTTATGATACATACGGAAGTAGTTCTGAAGAGTTATTGTTGCAAATGTTTGTGTCGCTTCTTTTACTTTTACGTGCTCCTTTGCCTCTATAGCTTGGTGTAGACCATCGCTCCATTGTCTTCCTTCCATGATACGACCAGTTTGCTCATCGACGATTTTAACTTCACCGTCCATGACAACATATTCGTCATCTTTATTGAACATGGTGTAGGCTTTCAGAAGTTGCTGTAACGTATGTACACGCTCACTTTGAACGGCATAATGATTCAGAAGCTGGTCTTTCTTATCAAGTTTCTGTTGATCATCAAGTTCTTTTTCATTTTCCAATGCAGAAAGCTGTGCTGTAATATCCGGCAACACAAACAACTCCTTGTCATTTACCTGTTTTGCCAGCCATTCTGTTCCTTTGTCTGTTAAATCAACAGAATTTAATTTTTCCTCAACAACAAAATATAAAGGTTCAACGGCTTCAGGCATGCGACGGTTGTTATTTTCCATGTAATACTCTTCCGTTTTGAGCATACCAGCCTTTATACCTTCTTCTGAAAGGTATTTGATTAACGGCTTGTTCTTCGGTAATGCTTTGTGAGAGCGGTATAGGCTCAAGAAACCTTCTTCTTGAAGTTTTTGGTCGTTCTTCTCACGGCCTTCGCTTATTTTTTGTTTAGCCTCAGCCAAGAATTGTGTGGCCAATTTCCTTTGAACATCAACAAGACGTTCAACCAATGGCTGATATTCTTCAAACATCTGGTCATCACCATTTGGCACAGGACCTGATATAATAAGAGGTGTACGTGCATCGTCAATTAACACAGAGTCAACCTCATCGACAATTGCATAGTTGTGAGCTCGTTGAACAAGATCTGAGGGCGATATTGCCATGTTGTCACGAAGATAGTCGAAACCAAACTCGTTATTTGTACCAAATGTAATGTCTGCTTGGTATGCTTTTCTTCTTTCTGGTGTATTGGGTCTGTGTTTGTCAATACAGTCAACAGATAATCCGTTGAACTCATAGAGCGGTCCCATCCACTCAGAGTCACGTTTTGCAAGGTAATCATTTACCGTAACGACATGTACACCGTTTCCAGTAAGAGCGTTCAAGAATACAGGCAATGTTGCAACGAGTGTTTTTCCTTCACCTGTTGCCATTTCCGCAATCTTTCCCTGATGCAATACGACACCACCAAAAAGTTGGACGTCATAATGAACCATATCCCATTTCATATCGTTACCGCCGGCCATCCAGTGATTACTGTAGATAGCTTTGTCTCCTTCAATCCTAACGAAATCTTTTCTAATGGCAAGTTCTCTATCGAAGTCATTTGCAGTAACAACTACTTCCTCGTTTTCTGCAAATCTGCGGGCTGTATCTTTTATGATGCTAAACGCTACCGGCATAACTTCATTGAGGGCTTTTTCATAAATTTCAAGCACCTCTTTTTCAAGCTTATCGATTTGAGCGAATATATCTTCACGCTCATCAATAGGTGTTTCTTCGATTTTTGCCTTCAGTTCAGCAATCTGTTTCTTTTGATCTTGAGCAGATTCTTGAACATACTTTTGAATTTCCTTTGTGCGGGCACGCAAAGAGTCATTATCAAGTGCTTTAATTTCTGGGTATGCCGCCTTGACTTTTTCAACTAATGGCTGTATCAGTTTCATGTCTCTTGACGATTTATCACCGAACAATGACTTTAAAAAATTATTAAAACCCATATCTATAATATTTTATTTTCTTTTATGAATTGTGAGTATTTGTGTACAAAAGTACAAATTTATTGTAAAAAAGTTATATTATTTTTAGCTTTATTTAATATAAAGGCAATGCTGAACATGCATTTGGGGCTCTAATCCTAATTATTTTTGCTATTGTAGGAGCTATTCTGTCTATTGTTACAGGTGTAATTAACTCCTCATGCTTTATTCCTGTCCCGTAAAAAATTACAGGAAAAGGAATTGCATTCCCTTTAGAAACATATTGCTGTTTTGTATCTTCATTTAGGAGTTTCCAGCCTGGTGAAACTTCAATTATTAAATCCCCACAATTGTCAGGGTTGTACCAGTTACGTAGTTTTGAATCATTCTTGTCGCCATATAGCATCAAGTCATTACTGGTAAACACATTCTTTATTCCTGAATTTTGTATCAAGAAAGATTGAGCACGGCTTAACAGATCACTTATATTTATACGCTTCAGCTCAATTTGTCTTAAATTTAAGAATATCTGATTGTAGAAACAGCTTTCAATATATTTGTCCTGTCCGTATATTGCGCCAAGATACATATTAAGTAAGTTGGCTGTTCTGTTTATATAGAAAGTACCACTAGGTATTCTGTATTTTTCGTAATTAATTTCTTTTTCATCGCAATATCCTGTACTTGTTACGACAAATAAAAGATTATTAATACCTATTTTGCTTTCGAGTTTTGATATTAACTTTTCAAGTTCTTTATCAAGTTGTATATATGTGTTTTGTAATTGTTGCTTGTTTATTTTTTTTACGGGAATCTTCACGCTGTATGTTAATGACAGCATATCTGTGATGTCATCAGTTCCCATTCCACAGGAATTCACGCATTCTAATGCAACATTAGTAATATTTGCATTTACATTGTCTTCAGTGAAATTATTCGCGTAAAGTAAATTATAAGATTCTAACCAGCTTGGAGCTTTTTTGAAATAATATTTAGATGAACACCAGCATTTGTTGTCTTTATTGAACCATAATGCTCCATCTGCAGCATGACCACCTCCGATAACTGCAGCATCACGCTCTAGAGCTATACTATATACAATGGCGTCACCTTCAGTTGCTATTTTAAGTTCGTCATTTATGGTCGTGGTAATGATATTTTTTGGAGATGCTCCTTCTTTTGTGAAGATACCTTCATAACTATTGTCATCAACACAATTTACGGGAATCAAAGTGTTTTTGTTTAACCATCTGAATCCTGTTATTCCATTGGATGATGGAGATGTGCCAGTGGAAATTGATGCAATTGATGATGCACGGTCCACTGGAGAAAACATATATTGTGCATTGCTGTATACAGCACCATTTCTTAGGAGTTTTTTTATTCCTCCTTCGCTATAGTACGGAATAAAAGCTTCAATGTAATCTGTCCTTAATTGGTCTATGGCTATATTTACAACCAATTTAGGAACAGGTCTTACATTTTGTGAGCTTATGTTTCCTATTGATGCAACTGCTAAGAATGTTGCTGTAATGTATTTATTTATCATTGTTCTTTTTACGAATAATGTTATATATGCATCTTATCAGCAAAGATAATGCCAAAATGTACGTGCCCTCAGCGTAGTCCTGAAACAGCCCTCCGATAAAGAAGCATGCGATTGATCCTGAGAGATAGTACCAAAGACGATTTGTCCTATTACGTTTTACAATATTGTATATATAAAATAGCGACAGAGGATTAAATAAAAATATTTGCAGATTTGTACTTGTTGTAGGATGCTTTGAGAAAAACATCATTAATAGTATCAAACCTATACAACCATATATAAAAATTAAAAGTGTGTCAAAAAGCCAAAAATTCTTTTTAAAGCATATTTCAATGATTGTAGTTATTATTATACATCCAAGGAATATCCATGCACAAGTGCTGGGGCGTAGTGGAAATCCCTTTTCATTATTTATGCTTGTCTGACACTTTACTACATCATGCTGGGATAGAATTAAAGGGCGAGTAATGCCATTTTTGTTTTTTATAGTGGCTTTCTCGAAGTCATACATTAAATTATACGGTAAGAATTGGTATTCATTTAGATTGGTCTTTCTGTCTGCTTTTGCGCCAAGTAAAATGTCATTGCCAAATCTTGCCCATGGGGCATTATCATTAAATGAATGTATTAAATCTCTGAATGACGGATATGACTCCTTTTTATTAGGATAACATACCTCCCCGTCAATGTTGTCAAGCAAGATGTTGCGGGCGCGTGTGGTACAATTATCATAAAAGTAGTTATATCTGTATACTCTGTTCTCAGGTAAATAATTTTTTTCGATAGCTTTAATTATCTCCTTTTTTTCTTTAGCTGTGAGATTGAGAACTTGTTGTGTGACACTTCTGTTCTCATATCTGTATTCTTCACAAAAGGCATCAAATGGAATAATACCCATTTCATAATCAGTCAATCCGAAGATGAACCTTAGAATAAAAAAGGGGGCTTTGAATGAAAACATGCCATAATTGATGGCAATATCAATTCCCTTCTTTTTGTCGTTGTATCTGATGGCTGTATGCCCGTAAAGGCTATAGACCTCTTGCCCTGGTGCACAGGTCAACAAACTTATCTCTATCGAATCTTCGTCTGTTGTTAGAGACTGCACGCTATTACTGGCACTTATTTCGTTCGTATTTAGCGAAATAAGGCATATTATGGCCAGAATTATAAATGTTTTGAAACGTTTCACGATGCAAAAATAATTCATATTTCTCATTTAACATACTATTATTCCAATTTTTTTAATAATTTTGCACGCTGTAATTTAAAACAGTCAAGTGAATCTGATTATAGATATAAGGAAACACGTGCGTGAAATTCGCATGCTTCAATGATGGACATATCATTGAATGTGTTCGTGTTGATAAAAGCGATGCAATATATAGACTGACAGATTTTTGTAATAAATACCCATTTAATAAAGGTATATATTCTACAGTAGCGAGTCTTGATGACGATTTGGTGTCGGCATTTGAAAATTTGCCGTTTCCTGTAATCAAATTAATAAGCGGTAAAACTCCTGTTCCAATTGTTAATCGCTATGCTACTCCTTCAACGTTAGGTGCGGATCGTTTGGCCGCAGTTGTCGGTGCTAATTATTTACGACCTGATTGCAATGTCCTCGTCATAGATGTCGGCACGTGTATAACATTTGATTTTGTTACGGCTGAAGGCGTTTATGAGGGCGGTAATATTTCCTTGGGACCTACAATGCGTTTTTATGCACTTAATGAACATACGGCAAAATTGCCGTTAATTGAGCGAAAAGGTTGCGTGAAGATGCTGGGTGACACTACGGAATATGCGATAAGAAGTGGTGTCGTTCAAGGTATTAAATATGAAATAGAAGGTTACGTAAGAGCCTTTTTAGAAAAATATCCGGATCTTTTTGTTTATTTAACTGGTGGCGTTCATTTGAATTTGCATTTTTCAGAAAAAATGCCCATCTTTGCAAATGATTTTATTGTCCCCATTGGACTTAACAGAATATTAGAATATAACAATGAAATTGTATAGAACGGCGTTAAGCGCAACATTATTGTCGCTTTGTGTAATTCCGACATTCGCTCAAAGTGGAACTAATTCTCCTTATAGCCAGTATGGATTAGGACAGTTAAGTGAGCAGACTAGCGGTTTTAATCGAGGTATGAACGGATTGGGTTTGGGATTTAGAGAGCATAATCAAGTTAATTATATAAATCCGGCGTCATATTCTTCAATGGACTCGCTGACATTTATTTTTGATGCAGGCATGTCTGGTCAGATAACAAATTTCAGTGAGAATGGAACTAAAGTCAATGCTAATAATGCTGATTTTGAGTATGCTGTTGCCGGATTTAGGGCATTTAAGCATGTTGGTGTGAGTTTTGGATTAATACCGTTCACTAATATAGGATATAATTATTCTGTTACTGATTATCTTGATGGTGACAGAAGTACCACTTATACAAATACTTATTCAGGCAGTGGCGGTATCCATCAAGTGTATTTTGGAGCTGGTTGGGAATTCCTAAAAGGATTGTCAATTGGTGCTAATGTCTCATATATTTGGGGTGACTTAAACCGCTCTGTTGTTAACAGCTATAGTGACAGTTGGGTGAATACTTTGTCAAAATATTATACGGCAACTGTAAATAGTTATAAGTTGGACTTTGGACTCCAATATTCAGTTAATTTGAATAAGAATAATTCATTGACGTTGGGTTTGACTTATGGACTTGGCCATAAGTTGAATTCAGATCCGGAATGTCTGATTATTTCAACAAACTCATCGACTTCTGTCGCAGATACTACATCGTTTAGAGTGGATAATGGTTTGGAAATTCCGATGTCATTCGGTGCCGGCTTTATGTGGAATTATAAGAATAAGTTGAAACTTGGTTCTGATTTCACTCTTCAAAAGTGGGGTGGAGTAAAGTATCCGGTATACAATGTCGTTAATGATGTTCCGTCTTATGAATTAGTTGACAATTATTATAAAGACAGATATAAAGTTACTGTAGGAGGAGAGTTCTGTAATAATGAAATGAGTCGTGATTTTATTGATAGAGTCCGTTTTAGAGCAGGCGTCTCATATTCAACACCTTATTATAAAGTGAACGGTCAGGATGGACCTAAGGAAATAAGCGTAAGTGCAGGATTCGGTATTCCAATTATCAATAGCTATAATAACAGGTCTATTCTTAATGTTTCCGGACAATGGGTTCATTCATCAGCAGATGGCCTGTTGACAGAGAATACTTTTCGTATTAATATAGGAATAACGTTTAATGAACGTTGGTTCATGAAGTGGAAAGTTGATTAATGTTTTTATTTAAGCAGACATTGAAATCCTATATATTCATAGTGTTTGTGTTTCTTTTCCTTTCTTGCCAGGAGGGAAAAGAACACATTGCGCCAGCAATAAATCCTCGTGATTCTGTTGCCGTAATGATTTCTTATGGTGTTAATACATTGGTTTCAGATTCAGGCTTAATTAAATACCGTATTGTTGCTGAACGTTGGGAGGTAAATCAAGAGAAAAAACCATCTAGATGGATTTTTGATAAAGGTCTTTTCTTGGAGCAGTTTGATGAGAAGTTCCATGTTGAAGCCTATATTCAAAGCGATACCGCATATTATTATGATCAGTCAAAGATTTGGGAGCTGAGGGGGCGTGTTCGCGTAAGAACAGTTGATGGCATGCGCTTTTCAAGTGAGGAACTGTTTTGGGATCAGAACAGCCATGAGCTGTATAGTCATAAATTTTCTCATCTTATTACTCCAGACCGAGAGATGCAGGGCACTTATTTCTTGAGTGATGAGCATTTAAGACATTATACAATATCTAATACAAAGGGATCTTTCGTCAAAGGTAAATTTGGCGAAAATACAGATAATGATACTATTTTAACAGCGCCGGATACTGTTAAGGCAAAGAAACGATTGCCTACAACTCCTTCGGCCAAAACAGTGCATAAAGAAATTTAATGTTAAATAAAACTAATTTTAAGCGTTCCGTAAATTTGATACGATTGTAGGTTATACCGAATAAATGAGCTAATACCGCATGAATTACAGTATGAAAAGCCTTAACAATGAACTTTTTAAGAGAAAAATAATTGTTTTTATTTTCTTTTTTGTAATTTTGTGCGCTAAAATGTTCAAATACTAATTTGAGGGAATAATAAAAAAATAAATATTTATAATAATGGCAGCATTAGGAAAAATCAGAAGCAAAGGCGTTATCCTCATCAGTATATTAGGATTCGCCCTTTTTGCATTTATTGCTGAAGAGTTGTTCCGCTCTTGTGAGTCATCACGAAACGAGAGCCGTCAACAAGTAGGCGAAGTTTTAGGTGACAAAGTCAATGTGCAAGATTTTCAGAAGCTAGTTGACGAGTACACTAACGTTATTAAAATGACTCAAGGTCGCGACAATCTTACTGATGACGATCTTAATCAAGTAAAGGATGTGGTTTGGAATACTTTTGTTCAAACTGAAATCATCAGCAAGGAAGCATCTAAGTTGGGATTGCAGGTTACAGATCAGGAACTGCAGAACATACTTAACGCTGGAACAAACCCGATGCTTCTTCAGACACCTTTCGTAAACCAGCAGACTGGACGTTTTGATGCTAATTTGTTGAAGAAGTTCTTGGCTGAATACAAGCAGGCTCAAACAACAAATCCGCAGATGGCAGAGCAGTATCAGGGTATATATAATTTCTGGACATTTATAGAGAAATCTTTGCGTCAGCAGGTATTGGCTCAGAAATATCAGTCATTGTTGGCCGGATGTTTGATTTCTAATCCTGTATCAGCTAAAATGGCGTATACAGATGAAAATCAAGAAAGCAATATCCAGTTGGCATCATTCGCCTATTCTTCTATAAATGACAACAAGGTAAAGATTTCTGATGCAGACTTGAAGGCTAAGTATGAAGAACTCAAGCCTCGTTTCAAACAATACGAAGAAACACGTTCAATCAAGTATGTTGATTATCAGGTTTTGCCTTCTGCATCAGACCGTGCAGCTTTGAAAAAGACTGTTGCCGGATATGTGCAGTCATTGAAGGAAACAGCTGATCCGGTTGAAATAGTAAGAAATAGCGGTTCTTTGGTTACATATTTAGGTATTCCTCAGACAAAAGCTGCATTCCCGACAGATATAGCAGCACGTCTTGATTCTATGGCTGTAGGTTCAACTTCTGCACCTGTAGAAAATAAGTTGGATAATACCATAAATGTAGTAAAACTTATATCAAAAGTTCAATTGCCTGATTCAGTTCAGTTCCGTGCAATTCAGGTTGGTGGCGCAACACCTGCTGATGCTGCAAAAACTGCCGACAGTATATTTACAGCACTCAAGAGTGGAGCTGAGTTTGAAGCTATTGCAAAGAAATATGGTCAGACAGGCGAGAAGAATTGGATAACATCTAATCAGTATCAGAATGCAACTTCAATGGACGCTGATACAAAGTCTTATATTGAGTCTTTGAATACATTGCCTGTTAATGAAATAAAGAACTTAAAACTTACACAAGGTAATTTGATTCTGCAGATTACAGACCGTAAGGCTATGACAGATAAGTATGTAGCTGCTGTGATAAAGAAACCGATTGAGTTCTCAAAGAACACATATTCAGCTGCATTTAATAAGTTTAGCCAGTTCGTCAGTGAGAGTCAGACTTTGGAGGCTATGCAGAAGAATGCTTCTAAGTATGGTTACAAAGTTCAGGAACGCATGGATATACGCAATTCAGAGCATTATGTAGCAGGTATACATGGTACTCGTGAAGCTCTTAAGTGGATATTCGAGACAGACGAGAACAAGGTATCACAGCTTTATGAGTGTGGAGATAATGACCATCTGCTTGTTTTGGTTATGACCAAGATTAACAAGAAGGGATACCGTTCACTTGATGATGAAAATGTAAAGAATTATGTAAAGCAGGAAGTCTTGCGTGATAAGAAGGCTGAAATGCTTATGGCTAAGGTTAAAGGCGTGAACAGCATCTCTGCAGCTAAGGCAAAAGGTGCTCAGGTTTCTGCAGTTAATCAGGTAACATTTGCTGCACCTGTCTTTGTTCAGTCTACAGGTATGAGCGAGCCCGCACTTAGTGGTGCAGTAGCTGCAACAGCGAAGGGTAAGTTCAGTTCTGCTGCAGTTAAGGGTAACGGTGGAGTATATCTGTTCCAGGTTTTGGAAAAGAAAATGCGTCCTGTTAAGTTTAATGCAAAAGAATATGAGCAGCGTCAGCGTCAGAAGATGATGCAGTATGTGGGTAACTTTATGCAGGAGCTTTACATAAATGCAAATGTTAAGGATAACCGTTACTTGTTCTTCTAATTGGATTTGAATATAAAGACGGTTTATTAAATAATTTGGCAGTCCCGACTGAAGATAATTCAGTCGGGATTGTTCTTTTTTATAATTTGGCTATTTTGTAAGCTTCCAACCTGTTTATTAAAAAAAGCATATCTAGTGCAATCTAGACTTTTTATCCTTAAATGTGTTTGTTCTAATGAAATTTAAGGTTATAATTCAGCTCGTGTGTTGTATATATCTGAGAGTGAATATAAATTCTGTATTTATTGTTTTATTCTGAAGGTTATAATTTTGTCTTATTTTTGATAGTATTTTACAGATGGGCAATGCATAAATTATGTCAAGTCGTGTTTTTACTGTTTTTTAGAGATGCTAAACGTTAAAGTCTAGTAACTTCATAATTGTTGTTCTTAATAGGTCATAAATGGTGCCTTGACATTTTTGATGTAAGGTTATTTTATTCTATTGTGTCAGATAAATTTATTTTATAATGATGTATGTTTATTGATTTAATTTTTTATTAATCAATGTTTGTTTGTTGAAAGTTATAAAGTAATTGATTTTGATGAACTAATTCAGTTATTTTTACCATAAAAATCATTGAGTTTTAGGGTAAAAACAACTGAATTATATGACCGTTGTATAACGTGTTGATATTCAGTTAGTTGCTTGTTTGTATGCTTTTATGCTGCAATATGACATATATTGAAGCGTAAAAGATGTCCTTTTGTGCTTTGAAAGGATGTATCTTATGCTCTGCTAATAATTCTTTTGATTGATCCGAGTAAATAATAGTTGCTCTTAATTATTTTGTTTGAGGTTTCTGTTTAGCATATAACCTCAGAAAGTTTGCCTGTATATGAATCTATAATAAATCCGCGTACAATAATGTCTTTGGGCATAAGAGGATGTTTGGCAACAATTTCTACTGACTTTCTGACAGCTTCTTCTGAATTGTTAAATCCATTAAGCCATGATCTGAAGTCAATTCCGCAATATTTCATCATGTCTATGTGTTCTTGTGAAACACCTCTTTCCAGCATTAGTCTGATCATTTCGTCTGGATCTAGATGCTGTGCTCCGCAGTCAGTGTGTCCTATAATCATAATCTCTTTGACTCCCAGTTCATACACTCCTACAAGCAAGCTGCGTATGGTGCTGTCAAATGGTGACTGAATGATGCCTCCTGCATTTTTTATCATCTTTACATCCCCGTTCCTTATTCCTAAGGATGCCATAAGTAATTGTGTAAGTCTTGTATCCATACACGATACAATTGCAACTTTCTTATCTGGATATTTGGTGGTTACATATGGTTCGTAAGCCTTTTCTGTAACGAACTGTTTGTTATAAGCTAGAAATTCGTCTATCATATTTGTTTATTTTGAATATAATCTTTAGGTTATTTCTTGTTTTAATTTATGGGCAAATTATGCAGAATCTTTTGCAAAATTAGTAAAAATAATAATATACGTGGAAACAGTTTAGAAAAATTATTCATATTAAATTAGCATGATTCGTTTCGTTTTCGTAAAAAATGTGTAACTTTGTAAATATCATATATTGCTTTTACAGAACACATAGATTTAACTTTCAGACTAATTACTTTAAATCTTCTAATGAAAAAACTAATTATATTTATATTTTTGTTTTGCATATCATTGCATATCGACGCTGAGCAGACACATGAATGGGAACAGTTTTTGTACCAGTTAAGTGAACTTGAGGATATAGAGTCTTCATTGTGGGAGTCTTCATTTGAACTTTTGTGTGATCTGGAAGAAAATCCAATAAATATTAATACAGCATCTAGAGAGGATCTGGAGCAGTTTCCTTTTTTGACTGCAAAGGATGTAGAGAATATCAGTGAGTATATTTATCGTTATGGACCAATGAAATCTTTGGGTGAACTCGTAATGATAAAAGATTTGTCATATTATAAGCGTAGGCTTCTTTTTTATTTTACTTATGCTGGAGATACGCATAAAAAGGGCTTTCCGTCTTTTAAAAACATCATAAAATATGGTAAACATGAGGTTGTCGGGACTATAAAAATACCTTTTTATGACAGAAAAGGTGACATAAATGGATATCAGGGCTATAAATATAAACATAGTGTAAGGTATGACTTCGATTATGGAGATTATCTACGATTAGGCTTCCTTGGATCTCAAGATGCCGGAGAGCCGTTTTTTGCAGGCCGAAATAGTATGGGATATGATTTTTATTCATTTTATCTTGTCTTGAAGAAAATGGGGCGTATAAAAACTTTGGCGTTAGGCAGGTACAGACTGCGTTTCGGAATGGGGCTTGTTATGAATAATAACTTTAGTTTTGGCAAGTTGTCAACGCTATCATCCATGGGAAGAGGTGGCAGCAATATAAGGGCTCACTCTTCAACTTCTGACGGAAACTATCTTCAAGGGGCTGCAGGTACATTCACTTTAGCCAAAGGGTTAGATTTAAGTTTATTTGTCTCTTATCGCAAGTTTGATGCTACTTTGAATAAAGGTGACAGTACAATTTCTACAATACTAAATTCTGGTTACCATCGAACCAAGACGGAATTGGATAAGAAAAATAATTCTTCACATTTGCTTTTTGGCGGTAATGTAGATTATCGTTTTGGAGGATTTTATGTAGGGGCAACTGCTGCATACACATCTTTAGATAAAGAGCTTGTGCCTAAAACTACTTCGGTTTATCGCAGATATTATGCTCATGGTAAAGAATTTTATAATGTAGGTGTAAATTATGGTTATACTGGTAGCCGCCTGTCATTCAGTGGAGAGACTGCAACTGGTGGCTGTAAAGCTGTTGCTACGATTAATTCTTTAAGCTATAGCATAACTGATCGTTTGACCATGTTGGCTCTTCAGCGTTTTTATTCATACAAATATTATTCGTTGTTTGCTGAAAGTTTTAATGAGGGTGGGGCTGTGCAGAATGAAAGTGGTATATATTTGGGAATGACATGGCGGCCGTCACAGGCGTTAAACATAATTGCATATATCGATTATGCTTATTTTGCATGGCCTAAGTATCAGGCTTCAAAAAGTTCATGTTCTTTAGATAATACGTTGCAACTGACATATGTTATGCCTAGATGGATATTTTCAGCACGTTATCGGCTTAAAATACGTGAGAAAGACAATAAAGATAAAACGGATTTAATCAATAAAATTGATCATAGAGCACGTTTTTCTGCTGCGTATAGTTTTGAAGCCAGGAAAGCTAAGACGCAGGCTGATCTTGCTTTTTCTTCATACAAAGAAAATAGTTTTGGATGGATGATAACGCAGAATGCCAATTACATATTAAAAAAACGGTTAAACATAAATGTTTCTTTTTCTTATTTTAATACAGACAGTTATGACAGCCGTGTGTATTCTTATGAAAAGGGTATGCTCTATTCATACTATTTCCCGTCATTTTATGGGCATGGTATTCGAGGTTCCTTTTTTGCCAGTTATGATATTTTGAAACAGGTCACATTGTTTGCTAAAGTAGGAACGACAAAATATTTTGACAGAGAAATAATTGGCAGCAGTTATCAGCAGATTAATCATTCTTCTGCCACTGACCTGGAATTACAATTAAGGATAAAATTATGAACTAAATGCAGAGCTGATAAGGCAATTTTCGTGTGTTATTAGGTATCAAAATACCTTGTTGATAAAAGATGAGAACAATGTTAGGGCATTTTAATTCTGATTGTATCAGGTACTCATATTTCATTCTATAAGAGATGGATGCTTTCTGATCCTGATAGTAGATAGGGTGGTACATCTTTGTTACTCTATATTTTGCCCTATACATATAATCTAAATTTGCTGATTTGGCACGACTGATATTTTTATATATCAGGATATAAATTGAAAATTATTTTGTCTGCGTTAAATTTTATCATGATTTTCAATCCAATTATCAATAAGTTTTCTTGCAATAGACAATTTTTCCGGTATTGGTGGAAGATTGTCCATGGTGAACCAGCCACCGGCACCAAGTTCAGAACGTTGTAATTTTATTTCACCACTTTCGTATTCTGCATAAAAGCCAATCATTAGGCCACAAGGGTATGGCCATGGCTGAGATCCGAAATATTTAAGGTTTTTGATTTTTAAACTCGTTTCTTCCGTTACTTCCCTTACGACAGCTTGCTCAAGTGTTTCGCCTGTTTCAACGAATCCGGCAACTAGACCATAATAATTACCTTTAAAGTTGTTTGCATGAACAAGTAATACCTGATCATTTTTGTGTATTAATACGATTATCGCTGTTGCAAGTTGTGGCCATATTTCTTTTCCGCATTTCTCACATTTCTTAGAAATATCAGTATTGAGTTTCATGTGTCCGCCACATACGCCACAGAATTTTGTATTTGAATCCCAATAAAGTATTTCTTCACATTTGCCTGCTTTGAGATATAGTGGTTGGGGCAGTTTATGATATGATGCCCTTAAATTACACATTTCAAACTTATCGTTGTTAATAGGGCCGTCTATTCGATAAGTTTTTACTTCGTAAGATTCCAGTGGAGTTATATTATGGATGGTTGTATCTTTTCCAATTTCAGTAGGAGGATACTCCTGAAAAGGAATCGTATAACTACCGTCTGAATTCTTTTCAAGTAATAAATCTGTGTTATTAAAAACAAACCAATACTTCTTCATAGTTTATAAATTATAATATGGCAATTAATTGATTATCTATTGCCAAAAAGCAGGTCTTTATCGCGTCTTATTGCCGGTATTGCTAGTGATGATGGTACGAATTTCCAGTTGCCGTTTGGTTTAGGATTAACAATTTTAGCATCTTCTATTTCTTTCATGATGTAGTACCTTTGATCATGTTCGCTTTCATATATAATTCTGCCTTTGATGGAATCTTTTGGTATCCCGGCACCACGTGTTAAAAGTTCACCTCCGCCATTGCCTCTATAGCTGTTCATTGCTACGTTATACCATTTGTCCATTATAAAAGGTTCGCCATTTGACATCTGCAATATATGTATCTTATTTCCATAAGGTTTTGTTACATCTACTTCATAGTCAATTCCTGCTGCACTGTCAAAATTGAAGGCAAGATTTTTAAATGTATATTTTTTTATTCCGTTGACGCTATCAATATTCAGCAGCATTATATGGTCATCTTTTGATACCATTGTATTTGTCCATAGGCCATAACTCATTTCAAGGTAATTCTTTATTTCCTTGCCTGTCATTTTTATCGTATATATCTGGTTCTCATATTTGTAGAGGTTAAATAAATCTCCGACAAATACGTCACCAACTTTTATACAGGCATCAAATGACAATGGAGCATTGAATGATACATCGGCATTTGTTACTTTAAGCTGAACGTTTTGGATAAAATCACAAAATGCGTTGCTTCCGAAATATGAGTCACGTGTATATATTGAATTTTTGAAGGTGCCTATTTTCTTATTGACATAGTTGTTTATGCTGTCTATTTCGTCCTTGAAATACTCCATGAATGCAGTATCAACAGGCAGATTTCTTACATCTTTCAGACTTCCTTTTATCTGTTTATTTATTATTTGCCCGTTGTTTATTGTTACGTCTATTTCAGCATCGCATATGAAGTATGCATTAGATGAAGGATCCATGCAAAGAACATCATGTCCGTCTTTATTTTTGATTGTTTCAATGTGTTTCTTATGATCATGCCCATATAAAATCAAATCGAAACCAGGTACTTCTTTGGCAATTCTTAAGGAGGCGTCTTCTTCATATTCATCTGTAATTATTCCTCCTTCGGCTCCAGAATGGAAAAGGCCGATTATTATATCAGGGTTTTCCTGCTTCTTCAAATAGGTAGTCCAATATAAAGCACATTCTTTCATTTCTTGAAAAGACATACCTTCCCAAAGTTTTTCGTTAAGCCAGTTGGGAATTGCAGGAGTTATCATGCCAATAATTGCAATCTTTATGCCGTCACGATTTATTATATGGTAAGGCTTAAGATATGGCTTTTCCGTATCTTTTGATATTATATTTGCAGCAAGCATTGGACACTTTACCTCTTTTATCCATTTGTCATATACATTATGACCGGTTTCAATGTCATGATTTCCGATAGTTTGGACATCATAGCCCATATAATTTATGACCGATGCAGCTACATTGGGAAGTTCAGGCTTTACATAATTACAGTAATAGCATGTAGGTTGACCTTGTAAAATGTCACCATTGTCCATCAATATAAGATTAGTACCATAAGTTTTTCTGAGGTCCTTTATGTATGTTGAAACACGTGCTAAAGAACCTTTTGCTGGTTTACGCTCAATGAAGTCATAGGGAAAGAAACATCCATGAACATCACTAGTCTGTATAATTCGGAGTTTTATAGTCTTTTCCTGGCCCATCAATAGTGTATTAAGGCATATAGTAAAGAAACTTATGGCGACTAATCTTAACATATTATTATTCATTTATCCTTGTCATAGACATTTCTGTCATTTTACCGTCAGGATTAATTCTTGCATTAATTTTATACTTATAGTTTGCGCTTGGCTCATCAACTTTCTCAACTTTCTGATTTGCCATGAAATTTACAATATATTCATATTGTTCGTCACCAATCTCTTTCTTTTGTATGTTGTAGTCACCGGAGATACTCCAAACCATATTCTGAACATCTTGTTTATACAATCTGTTCATGAAATAAATGATATCCTGTTTTGTAGCATTTTGCTTACCTAAAAAGTTGATGTTATCATTTATGTTTGAAACGAGATTAACTTCATCGCGCTCGTTAATGCTTACGAAAAAGTTATGGAAGAGATTACTTATTGCTTGTCTTTCTTCCATGCTTACAGTATTTGCTTTAATCTTTTTCAAAGCAATTTGTGCCTCCTCATAATGGTTGCCATCAGAATGGTCTGCCATGTACATCTGATATGCCTCAGAGGTATTTAATTTTAGGCATTGTGCCCAATCAATAGAATCAATTTTGTCCATTGCTTCTTGTTTGTGTGGACTATCAGGATGTTTGCTTAAGTAATCCATCAGTGCTGATTTACTGCCACTTACAATGGCATTTGTCCAATCTTGATCTAATTGCTCAAGTCTTTGCAAATGTGCTTTAATTGAATCAATATGCTCTTGTGGAGCATCTTTAAAGTTATTTAAATATTCTTGTAAAATTGTTGGATCCTCACTGCTTAAGGCAAAATTATATTCTTCCATTTCCTTTTCATTTTGCGCCCTGTTGTAGAAATAGAAGCATACACCTAATGCCAACACTGCTATTATTAACGAAACAATCAGTGTTGTCCTGTTATTTTTTCTTGCTTTAGGAGTGTTGTCGTTGGGAGTCGTATATTGTTCTTGAGGCGTTGTATTCAAACTATTGCTTGACTCGTCTTTTGTAGGAACGATTATACCATTGTCTGACGTTAGATAGCTATTCCTTTCTACATTTGTTGAGTTTTGCTCAACAAGGCTTTGATTGTCATTCTCAATAGGATTATTGCCATTGGAAGGTGATTTGTGACAATGTGGGCAGACAATCTCACTTATTAAATAAATTTCTCCACAATAAGGACATTTTATTATTTTTCCTGCGATTTCTACTCCACAATTGGGGCATACAGGAGCCTTGTCACTAGTTTGATGACCACATTCAGGACATTTAATAATTGCCATTTTTATATTTTTATTTTATATGTTATTTTATTAGAAATGTCTAAACCGTATTTCTCTCATGCTATGACGTCCCATAAATCTGCTCTTGTCAACATATGTGTTGATACCATTTATGCGTCCTTTTGCAGTATATTGCCAAAGAGTATAATCTCTTCCGTCTGCAAGTTTGGGTTCCTCATCAGAATATTGGGCAATCATAAGACAATAATTGTCAATTTTGCCTTGGAGATGTTTGTTGTAGAAATTTGTATATGTATACAATAAGGGCTTTTGGCGATAGGCCTTCTCAACTAAATCGATGAATTTAAATAATGAATCACAAAATTCGTCAGTCTTAAGCCCCCCTGTTGTCTCTATGTCTATCATAGGTATCAGGTCCTGGTCTCCAGGACGGCATTGTGATTTAAAATTTTCGAGTTGCTTAACTAAATCAGTTTTAGGTCGAAAAAAATGGTATGAGCCAACTTTTAAACCATATCTGTGTGCTAATTCGATATTTCTTTCGTATGTTTTGTCTATATGTGTACCGCCTTCTGTCGCTTTTAAATAAACATAGGCCATTTTACTATTTTCACCAATTGTTTCCCAGAAAACGTCTCCTTGATAATGGCTGAGATCTATTCCGTGAATATGTCTGCATGTGTCTTCACATTGAACATAGGTGTTGTAATCTTGTGCAGATATATATTGTGTTAGAGTAAATAGGCTGATAATAATAAAAATGTATTGTTTCATTGTATGATTCCTTATTTTTGGCAAAGATACACTTAATCGTTGGTACAACAAAGAAAATTATAAAATTTTAGTTATTCCTCAATATTTGAAAGACTGTTAAAAATATTAGAGAAAAAGATGCTTGTTGTCTCAAGTGGAAAGAATGAAAAATACTTGAACATACCGGTATTAGGCTTTGGGATATTACAAATCAAGTTATTAATTTCTTTTTGAGTCTCATTCATCTTGTCCTCCGATTTTGCTTTAAGGTTTAGCGGTAATTTTACTTCTCCCGTTTTGATTTTATTTTGGTTATTATAGAATGGGATTTCGCTTGTATCGAAGTTAAAGAACTTAATGAGGTATATACCAACTAAGTTCATTATTTTATTCATCTTTAATGTATTTATCCAATTGTCTATTTTAACGAAATCTATTTTATTACCATATTTTCTTAAATAAATGCCATATTCTACAAGGTCTCTGATGTATGAATTTGCGGATAAAAGATTTTTAATGTTATCAATACTTCTGTTTAAGAATGTTATAGAGTCTACAGATGTATCGATACTATGGATCTCATTATAAATAATTCGATTTAATTTCTTGTTTAAATATGGATTAGAGAATTTATTTATTGTTTTTGTCGACTGTCTGTATTGGGCGTCTTTTGGCGTGATTCTTGTTGTATTGGAATAAATAGTTTCGTTTATAGAGTTTGTGATTTTTGTTGGTATAATATTATTTGATGAGTTATCTGAATAAATTATTCCAGATATGATAAAATCTTCAACATCATTTATTTTAGCAATGTATAATAGTTGATTCCATTTATATTCAGACATTTCTTCAAGTGTACAATATGACTGAAATGCCCCAGTAGATAATAATTTAATGAAATTTCTTATTACAACTTGCATATCTTTTGTGGTTATAACTGCTTTTGCAGTGTTTTTTATTTTTCAGGATGATGCGTTTACATCATCCTGAAAATATGTTTAAAGTGTTACACCATTTTTGAAGATGGATATTTCTCTGTACCCGTTTTTCTCATTGCATGTTTTTTCACCATTGGCAACAGATATTATCTTTTTGATGAACTTGTCCAATAGGGATTTCATATCTGTTCCTTCAACCAATTCCCCTGCATTGAAATCAATCCAATTTGGCTTGTTGTTAAATAGTGTACTATTGGTCGATATTTTCATAGTCGGAATAAATGTACCAAATGGAGTGCCGCGTCCTGTTGTAAATAAAACAATCTGACAGCCTGCAGCAGCTAATGCTGTTGAAGCAACAAGGTCGTTTCCTGGTGCAGACAACAGATTTAGACCGGTAGTTTTTAGTCTGTCGCCATAGCCTAATACACCACTAACAGGGGCTCTTCCACATTTTTGAGTACATCCAAGTGCTTTGTCCTCTAATGTAGATATTCCACCGGCTTTGTTTCCAGGTGAAGGATTCTCACCAACAGGTTCGCCATGGCTCAAGAAATACTCTTTAAAGTCATTAACGAGTTTTACAGTTTGATTAAAGAGGTCTTCATTTTGACATCTGTTCATGAGAATTGTTTCTGCACCAAACATTTCTGGCACTTCTGTAAGTATAGATGTTCCGCCTTGTGCAACAATAAAGTCAGAAAATTCTCCAACAAGCGGATTGGCTGTTATGCCACTTAATCCATCGCTTCCGCCACATTTTAATCCTATACGCAACTTGCTTAACGGACACTCTGTCCTTACATCTTTACTTGCTATGTCGTATAATGAGTGCAGAATTTTCATTCCTTCTTCAACTTCATCTCCTTGAACCTTTTGTACTACAAGGAATTTTATACGACTTTTATCGTAATCGCCTAAAAGTTTTTCAAACTGGTCAGGCTGGTTGTTCTCACATCCCAAGCTTAATATCAGAACAGCTCCGGCATTAGGATGAAGGACAATGTCGCGTAACACTTTTCTGGTGTTTTCATGGTCCTCACTTAATTGTGAACATCCATAATTGTGGTGCCAGGCATGAACGGCGTCAATACCGGCTAATTTTGTTTCTTCAGCCAGCTTTGTCGCTAATTTTTCTGCTATTCCATTTACACATCCTACAGTTGGTACAATCCATACTTCATTTCTTATTCCAACCTCACCATTGGCTCTGACATATCCATTGAATGTTAGATTTTGGTTTTCGATGGGAAGAATTTCATTTACAGGATTATATTCATAAGCAAGTTTACCTGATAAATTCGTTTTTAGATTATTCTCATTAATCCATTCACCAGCCTTTAAATCTTTTTGGGCATGTCCTATAGGATAGCCGTATTTGATGATGTTCTCACCAGCCTTTGTGTCTTGTAAAAGGATTTTATGGCCGACAGGAGTGTCCTGCAAAACGGTTATAGTTTTGCCATTGATGCTTATTTCTTCTCCCTGCTTATAGTCCCTTAGACAAACTACAACAGAATCGGCCGGATTAATTTTAATGAATGAAACTTTTTCCATAAAATGATTTGTTTTATAGTTGTGTAAATTAAGTTTATAATTGTGTGCGTCTATAGAAATCCACGTTCTCTTTAGACAATAATTCTATTGGCATATAGTTTACCGGATCAACCTTCTTTTTTAACACTATTGCCTTAAATAATGTATCGACACAATTGTAGCCCTGCATGAAGGCATGTTGGGCGATGAGGAATGATATCGTTCCTAATCGTAAGCATTTCGCATTTTTTTCAACCATATCATATCCCATTATTTGAACGTCACGTCTATTGGTCTTTAATAAAAATTCACCGACAATATGACCTTTTGAACATAGAGTGATGCAATGGTGTATATGTGGGTTTGATGTAAAGAAATTTTCTAAGATAGAGTCATAATTGTTTTCATCTTCATCCAACGGTAAATCTAACTCAATAATCTTCGTTTGTGGAAAATGGTCCTGCATATAATGTCTGAAACCAACTTCTCTGTTATCTTGTTGCTTACTTTCGACTTTTCCGTTCTTAGTCTGTTTCATAAGCATTATTTCTTTTTCGCCTGATGCTATTAACATGAGCATTTTTGCGGCAAAATATCCACTACAAAAAGAATCCTGACCATAGAATGAAAGTGGCTTTAAATCTGGCATATATGAGTCTAATAATATAAAAGGTATGCCGCGTTCGTGCAATTTTTCCGTAAAACCTTTCGTTGTTTCTAAATCGCTAGGTACAACAATTACCCCATTTGGGTTTGCATTTAGACATTTGGTGTATTCTCTAATAAAAGTAGACGGGTCAAACCTTTTATAGTACATCATTTTCACATCAATGTGAAAATCACGTCTTGCTTCACATGCTTTTGCTGCTCCCTCTTCAATTTCTTCCCAATAAGCTTCTGATTTGTGTTGAGGGATTATACAATAAAAAGTGTATGACTTGTTGTATGCAAGAGCACTTGCATACATATTCGGTTGGTAATTTATGTTTTTTAAAACAGCTTCAACCTTTTCCCTTGCTGATTTGGATACATTCGGACGGTTATGTAAAACTCTGTCAACGGTTCCAACTGATACACCTGATTTCTCGGCAATGTCTTTAATTCTTATCTTTTCGCTCATATATAAATCCACTTTCAAAGATAAAGTGAAATATTTTCTGCAAAAATAGCAATAAAAACTGAATCGTGCGAAAACACAAAGGCGATTTTTGTGAAAAACACATTTTTTTGTTGTTTTATTTGTTTGGTTTTAATTTAAATATTAATTTTGTGAACTGAAAAAACAAATTATAAATCTATAAACATTCAAAAATTAAAGAAATGGCTAAAGTTGTAACCTTGGGCGAGATAATGCTTCGCCTTTCATCTCCCGGTCAGAAGAGATTTGTTCAATGTGATAATTTTGATGTTGTGTATGGTGGTGGCGAGGCAAACGTTGCTGTTAGTGCTGCGAATTATGGTCATGAGGCTTATTTTGTAACGAAATTACCTAAACATGAAATAGGACAGTGTGCCTTAAATGCATTACGCAGATACGGAGTTAATACACAGTTCATTGCGCGTGGTGGTGATCGTTTAGGTATATATTTCCTTGAAACAGGTGCAAGTATGCGTCCTTCAAAGGTTGTATATGACCGTGCTCACAGTTCTATCGCTGAAGCTGATCCTGAAGATTTCGACTTTGATAAGATAATGGAAGGAGCTCAGTGGTTCCATTGGAGTGGAATTACTCCGGCCATTAGTGACAAGGCTGCAGAACTTACACGTCTTGCTTGTGAGGCTGCAAAACGTCATGGCGTAACTGTTAGTGTGGACCTTAATTTCCGTAAAAAACTTTGGACATCAGAGAAGGCTCAGAGTATAATGAAACCTTTGATGAAGTATGTGGATGTATGTATCGGAAACGAAGAGGATGCACAGTTATGTTTAGGCTTTAAGCCGGATGCAGATGTTGAAGGTGGAAAAACAGATGCTGAAGGATATTATGGCATATTCAAGGGTATGATGGAAGAGTTTGGCTTTAAGTATGTCGTTTCAACTCTTCGTGAGTCTTTATCTGCTACCCATAATGGCTGGAAGGCATTGATTTATAACGGAAAAGAATTTTACCAGAGTAAGCATTATGATATAATGCCTATTATTGATCGTGTTGGTGGTGGTGATTCTTTTGCCGGTGGTCTTATACATGGATTGTTGACATATCCGGAAGATCAGGGTAAGGCATTAGAGTTCGCCGTTGCAGCATCTGCCTTGAAACATACAATTCCGGGCGACTTTAATTTGATGTCAGCAGAGGAGGTTGAAAACCTTGCTGGTGGTGACGCTTCTGGTCGTGTTCAGCGTTGATGCTGGCATGGGTAATGTTTGGACATCTGAAATATATAAACTAAGAAATGCTTTGACAATTTGCGTGTTTAAGGAATAAAACTTTCAAAAGTCCGTATTCCGTATGTTGTTTAAGTGTTATTATAAAACAAAAATAGAATATAATGGCTAAATTTGATAAAATTGCGGTATTGAACAAGATAAGTTCAACTGGAATGGTACCAGTCTTTTATCATAAGGATGTAAAAATAGCAAAAAAAGTTATAAAAGCATGTTATGATGGAGGCGTTCGTGCTTTTGAATTCACCAATCGTGGTGATTTTGCTCACGAGGTGTTTGGTGAAGTAGTTAAGTTTGCTGCCGTTGAATGTCCTGAACTTGCTTTAGGTGTCGGTTCAGTTGTTGATCCCGCAACAGCAGCATTGTATATCCAACTTGGTGCTAATTTTGTAGTTGGCCCGTTGTTTAATCCGGAAATTGCTAAGGTTTGTAACCGTCGCTTAGTTCCTTATACTCCTGGATGCGGAAGTGTTTCAGAAGTAGGCTTTGCTCAGGAATTAGGCTGTGATTTATGTAAAGTATTCCCAGGTGACGTTTTAGGACCAAAATTGGTTAAGGGAATGTTGGCTCCTATGCCTTGGTCTAAATTGATGGTAACCGGTGGCGTTTCTCCTGATGAGGAAAATCTTAATTCATGGATTAAATCAGGCGTGTTCTGTGTGGGAATGGGTTCTAAGTTATTCCCGAAAGATGTTATTGCTGCAGGTAATTGGCAAGCTATTACGGATAAGTGTAAAGAAGCTTTAGGGTATATTGCTAAGGCTCGCGGATAATAAATACGTATTAAAAGGCTCGATTGTGCTTCTTGGCATATTGAGCCTTTTATTTTTTTCAGCTTGTTCTTTTGAAAACGAAAAATCAGAAGTTGACAGGTTGAATGATATATCTTATGTATATCATTACAAGGACTTGGATTCAACTTATTATTATGCCAATAAGGCATTAAGTTTGTCGAAAGGAAATTCTTCTGCATGCGCAGAGGCATATAATAATTTGGCTTTTTTTCATATTTCAAAAATGAATTATGAAAAAGCATATGATTTTCTTGATAGCGTTACTTATGTTACAGATAATCAAGTAGAACTTTTAATTGCTGATATTCAGCGTATGAGATTGTGTCAGCGAGAATCAGAAAATAAAAAGTTTTACGATTTTCGTGAACGTGCTCAAGCCAGATTAAAGCGAATAAACGAAGAAAAAAAATCTTTACCAGAACGCTTGTCAAGGCGTCTTAATTATGCTGAATCAGAGTTTCTGATAGTTAGTTCTACTTATTACTATTATTTGGGACTTGTTGATAAGGCTAAGCATGCCATATTGCAAATAGACTCTATAACTGAAATATATAAGGATACAGCTCAATATATAAATTATTTATATCAATTAGGGAGCGGCGGATTGATAGAAGGAAAAACACAGTATGATGTTTCTCAAAAAGAATTCGAGTATTTGTTTAAATGTTATTTGTATGCTAAGAAAGGAAAATACAAGTACTGGGAAGCAAACTCTTTGCAAGCGTTAAGTGAACATCTTATAGATAAAGACAATCGAACGTGGTTGTCTTTAAATAATAAATTGGCAATAAACTATCTTAATATTGATAATATGCCTGATAGTTTGTTGGCCGGAAATTTAGCACAAAGAGCATTATCATTATTTGTTAGTTATGGAGATGTATATCAAATTGCAGGAGCATACCGTACTTTGGCTTTTTGTTATTGGACTGTGTGTGATTATACATCTTCTTTGATCTGTTTGGAAAATGCATTGGCAGAGCCTTTGATAAACCAAGCACCTGATTTAGTCGCTAGTATCTGTGAACAATTGAGTTTGGCTTATTCTGCGATTGATGATAAGAATAATAGTGATATTTATCGTAATAAATATCTTGATTTACGAGAAGAAACGCGACAAGATCGGCAATTAGAAGCTCGTGCTGAACAATTGGAAAAAACATCAATGCAACTTAATGTCCTTATAGTATTCATAATCTGTTTAATATGTGTTGTTATTGCATTGTTTTTTATTCTTAATAGTTTAAGAAAAAAGCGAGATAAAAAATTTTATATTGACGATTTGTTAAAACCTTTACAGGAATGGAATAAGTTGAATTATAAGTATTTAAATAATCTTGATGAAAGTTATGAAGAGGTTGAAGAACAATTGAATTTATGTCGTTTGAGTGTAGAAAAAGCTAAAAGGAGAAACGTGGACAATCGTTCTAAGGTTTTTCTTGTTAATAATGTATTGCCTTATATTGATCGAATAATAAATGAGATAAAGCGGATAGAGATGTCTGTAGAATCAGATGAAATAAGGCGAGAAAGGTATTGTTATGTTAAAGAATTGATTGATAGAATCAATGAATATAATGATGTACTTACTCATTGGATTCAACTTCAACAAGGTCAGCTTTCTTTGCATATTGAAAGCTTTAAGTTACAGGATGTTTTTAATGTCTTGCTAAAATCAACTGCTTCTTTTCAACTGAAAGGTATAAAATTAGAAGTTCTGTCTTCTTCTGCTGTAGTTAAGGCTGATAAAATAATGACTTTGTTCATGCTTAATACACTTTCTGATAATTCTCGTAAATTTACAAAAGCAGGTGGAATAGTCGTGATTAGTGCAGAAGAAAAAACTGATTACGTTGAAATATCTGTTTCTGATACTGGTGAGGGTATTGATAAGCAAAAGTTGGAGAATTTGTTTGGACACAAAATAAAGAATGGACATGGCTTTGGTCTTATGAATTGTAAAGGTATTATTGACAAGTATCGTAAGACTAGTCAGATATTTAATGTATGTGGTATTTTTGCAGAGAGCGAAATAGGAAAGGGTAGTAGATTTTATTTTCGTTTGCCGTATGGTATTCTACGTGTCTTTTTATTTTTTATAAGCCTTAGTCTGACGATAAATCTTAACGCAGAGGATGTAAAAGAAATAAAAGCAAATACTGTTTTAAAAGTAAAATCAGAATATTTAATAAAAGCAAGTAATTTTGCTGATTCTGCATATTATAGTAATATTAATGGAACATATCAAAAAACGTTGAACTATGCAGATTCTGCAATTTCCTATTTGAATTTATTCTATAAGCAGGCATATTACCAAGGAAAAGACTTGATATCGCTAAAAGGCACAGAGACGGATTTGCCTGCTGATATTATATGGTTTCGTAAGGGGATTAAAACTGATTATGATGTAATTCTAGATATTCGTAACGAATGTGCAGTCGCTTCTTTGGCATTACATAAATGGGATTTGTATGTATATAATAATAAAATTTATACTCAACTATTTAAAGAAATGTCTGCAGATAGAGGTTTGGCTGAATATTGTCTTACAATGCAGCGTTCGAAAACAAATAAAGTAATAGCAGTCATATTTCTTATTATATTATTAATTTCTGCTGCGGGATTATATTATTTGTTATATTATCGCCATGTCTTATATTATCGTTTTTGTGTAGACAAAATTAATGATATTAATAAACTTCTTTTTTCTGATAAATCTATTTCGCAAAAGATTTCAACTATCTCAGAAGTTGATGTTTCAAGATATCCTCATTCGTTACAAAAAGTGATAGGGCAGATAAAAAGTGTTTTGGATAACTCGATTGACTTGAATGAACGTAAGAAGGCTGATATAGAATATCTTTCAGACGAACTTAATCGGGCTAGATATGAGGATGAAAAACTGTATGTATGTAATAATGTTACAGATAATTGTTTGAGTGCGTTGAAGCATGAAACAATGTATTATCCTTCTCGAATCAGACAGCTTGTTGATGAAGCGGATAAAAATATTCAACCTTTAATTGAAGTTACTGTATATTATAAAGAATTGTATACTCTGTTATGTGAGCAGATACAGCGACAGGTTGATTTAGTATCTTATGAATGCAAACCTGTCTCTTTAAAAGAAATAATCGGTATAGATGAATACGTGTTAGGGGATAGCGTATTGATAAAGTATCTATTTGATATTTTGAAAACTCAATGCGGATGTGTAAATGGTGATGTGATAATTTCCTCTAAAAATAATCAATATATAGTTTTTGATGTTATCTGCCGTAGTTTATCGTCTGATTTGATGAAAACTAATATTGATTTGTTTGTTCCATCAGTAAAAAATATTCCATATTTGATATGTAGACAAATTATACGTGAAAATAGTGAACAGACTAATCTTCATGGATGTGGTATTGTTACAATTTTCGAGGAAAGGGAGAACAAGATGATTTTGCGTATAACTTTGGCTAGGTATATTTGTTCAAATATAAAAACATCTTAAATTAAGAGTTAAAATGAATAGTTTTAAAGTTATTATAGTTGAAGACGTTCCTCTAGAATTAAAAGGAACGGAAGGTATATTAAGAAATGATATACCTGAGGCAGAGATAATAGGTACTGCAGATAGTGAAATTGCGTATTGGCATTTGATTAAGCAGCAATTGCCAAATTTGGTATTGCTTGATTTAGGACTTGGCGGCTCAACAACGGTTGGAGTTGAGATTTGTAGACAAACTAAAGAGTTGTATCCTGATGTTAAAGTCTTGATATTCACTGGCGAAATTCTTAACGAGAAATTATGGGTTGACGCACTTGATGCTGGCTGTGACGGAATTATACTAAAAAGTGGTGAACTTCTTACGCGGGGCGATATTTCTAGTGTAATGAAAGGGCGTAAGTATGTTTTCAATCAGCCAATACTTGAAAAGATTGTTAAACGCTTTAAAGATAGCGTAAGTAAACAAATAATGCGCCAAGAAGCGTTGGTAAATTATGAGATTGATGAATATGATGAGCGTTTTTTGAGACATCTTGCATTAGGATACACGAAAGAACAGATAACGGGATTGCGTGGTATGCCTTTTGGTGTTAAGAGTTTGGAAAAAAGACAGAACGAACTTATTCGCAGACTATTCCCTGATGGTAATGGAGGTGTTGGAATAAATGCAACAAGATTGGTAACCAGAGCGATTGAACTTCATATTCTTGACGTGGATAATATTATACCAGATGATTTATAATTAATGAATTAATTAAATGATGCATCGTAAACAAGTATTGGCTTTATCCGCATTGACATTGTTGTTAATGTTTATTTGTGTGATAGTATTTTCGTGGATTGTCAGTTCTGTTAATCCATCATTACCAATAAGGTCAATGATAAGTGAAGAAGGGGTGCGTCAGTTTATGGGTGGTTTTGCTTATTGTTTGGCATCTCCACTATTAGTGTGGTTAGTCTTGTGCTCAATTGCATGGGGCACATTTAGGTATAGTGGTTTTTGTGATGCTATTTTATGTGTTTATAGGGGGAGGCCCATCACATATAGAGAGAAACATGCATTAATTGTTTCTGCTATATTTTTTATTGTATTTTGTATCGTCATAATTTCTCTGACATTTGTTCCACATGCGGTTCTATTAGGAGTTACAGGTGAATTGTGTCCTAGTGCTTTTACGGCAGGAGCAGTTCCTATATTTGCATTTATTATTATAGTTCTTTCTTTGTCATATGGAATTTCATGTGGTAAGCTTGGTGATTTGTATCAAGTTTATAGAAGTCTTTATGTCGGAATAAAAATGTCAGCCTCATTATGGCCGATTTATATTTTTGTTATGCAACTTTATTTTGCGGTTGTGTTTGTCTTCTTTTGAAAATGAAATCGTATTTGGGGTTTTAGAAAAGATTATAGAAGAATTACAATGTATATCATAGATTTTAATTTGTTACTATTTGTTGGATTTAAATATGTCATTCCAAGAGTAACTGCCAGGTTTTAATATTATTTCGGTTTTATCATAAAGCATACTCACTATACCTGGAGAGTATTCCGTCTTAAATTCCAGGTTGTACCATTTCAAATTTTGAATTATTGAATATGCAGTAGCTCCTCCTTCTATGATGAGTATGTCCGGTTGATGTATTTTAACGAGAGTTCTTGTGGCTTCAGCCATGATACGTTTAAGTCTGACTGCATATTCTTTTCCTCGATTTTCTCTTTTCCCAACATTGAGAATCATTGTTTCATGTTTATCATATAACTTTTTTAGCTTAATAATCCATTTATTTATTCCATGTCCGTTAAATACATCATCAGGCATTACTGCTTCATATCCGTTGTGCTCTGTTATATAAGGTTCATTGGCAAGAGAGTTACTTTGTGTACTTCCGCATACAATTATAATGCGATTCGCATTTGGAATCTTGGCAACTTCTTTTCTTAACGGATAAACATTAAATTCTTTCTTTATTATGCAGTTAAAGAAATCCGCTCCACCGGAAAGTAATGTGTGTTTATGCGCTTTTGATAATTGTATAATGATGTCGTTTTCATTTTGGGCATTTGCAATGTAAATATTATTATCAGATAAAGTAATATCGTCTATATTGAGGATTTTGGCTGAATTATTTAATAATGTATTAACGTTTGATGATAATATTGGATATTCCGGGTCATTCCTGAATTCGGTTTTATCTAATTTATTTTCATAGATGTAATAGATACCATCTTTAATAATTCTCCCCTTAGACGGATTTTGAGGTAACAATAATGCGTTCCTATAATAGGAATATGAGATTATCGTTTTAATTTCTGCTACAATATGGCCACGTAGAACTGAATCTGTCTTTTTGTATATTGTAATAGCTTTATCTTTCAATTTACACATTAAATGTTTGATAGCTTTTACAGAGCCAGACTCAGTATCTGAACGGGTATCAGTAGCAATAATAAGTATATCTGAATGCGGCAGAACATTGGTGATATCAGTTGTAATTATTGTATTTAATCCATATCTTAATGCAATACCTCCAAGTTCTGCTGCACCTGTAATATCGTCTGAAATGACAACAATCATGTTGAAAAATTTATTTCTGATTATTTATTCTTTCCATTGCCATGCGTGATGCATAATTTATTGAAAGCAACATCGCGTCAGGGCTTGCTATATTTTTCCCGGCAACGTCGAACGCTGTTCCATGGTCTACGGAAACACGTATTATTGGCAATCCTAATGTTATGTTGACTCCTTTCGCACTTTCCATTTGGCCTGTTTCTTTATTCCAATTGAAACCTACGACCTTAAATGGAATATGCCCTTGGTCGTGGTACATGGCCACGCATCCGTCGTATTTTCCACATTTTGCTTTTGCAAATAATGTATCTGGTGGAATCGGACCTTCTACATCATATCCTTTTAAACGCAGTTCTTCTATAGCAGGTATGATTTCATTCCTTTCTTCATCACCGAAAAGTCCATTGTCGCTAGCGTGAGGATTAAGACCGGCAATGCCTATTTGGGGATGTGAAATGCCAAATTGTTGACATGCATTATATATTAGCTCGGTGACGTCAATTATGCGTTGTTTTTTCACTAAGTCACATGCTTTTCGAAGTGGTATATGTGTTGATACATGAATTACACGCATAAATTCATCAGCAAGCAGCATGGCATATTTTTTTGTATTCGTAAAATGGGCATATATTTCTGTGTGACCGTCAAAATGGTGTCCTGCCATATTTAGGGATTCTTTATTTAGTGGAGCAGTTACAGTGCCGTCGACGATATTAGCCATAGCAAGTTCAATGGCCTTTTTTACCGAAAAAAATGCAGCATTGCCGCATTGAGCATCTACCTTGCCCTGTTTGAATGTATCCATATTGATACATTTTAAATCATATACGTCTATTGTCCCATAGGTAAATATTGCGTCTTTTATATCATCAATAGCATTAATAGATAAAGATATATTGCATTGTTTGACTGCATATTCCATTATTGACGCGTCACCAATAACAACAGGATTACATTTATTATAGGTCTCTTTAAAAGCAAGAGATTTTATTATTATTTCAGGACCAATACCAGCAGGGTCACCCATTGTTAATGCTAATATTGGCTTTTTGTTCGTATCCATGGTCTTGTTTTATTTGTATAGATTGTTGTAAATATCACATGCGTCTGTTTCTGTAACTTCACGTGGATTATTCTTTAGTAACCTTTGTACTTTCATTGCTGCTTTTGCCATACGGCTTACTGCTTCTTGCGGAATGCCAATTTCTGTAAGTGATGTAGGTATTCCACATTTTATTGAAAGGTTTGTTATATAATCAACTCCATTTAGAGCCGTCTCTTCATCTGTTGTTCCACGTTTTGCACCAAATGCAATTGCTATATCTGCATACTTTTTAGGATTTGCGGTGTAATTAAACTTCATGACAGAAGGTAGCAATATTGCATTTGACAATCCATGTGATATATGAAACTCTCCTCCAAGTGGATATGATAAGGCATGAACAGCAGCTGTATTAACAGGTCCAAGGCATAAACCACCATACATACTTCCTAATGCCATTGCCTCACGTGCTTCAACGTTATTCCCGTCTGTTACAGCTTTAAATATGTTGCTTGCGATTAATTTAATGCCTTGAAGTGCATACATGTCAACTATAGGATGTGCAAACTTGTTTGTATATGCTTCAATGCAATGAGTTAAGGCATCCATACCTGTTTCTGCTGTTATTTTGGCAGGTACGCTCCATGTCAGTTTGGGGTCAATGTATGCCGCATCTGCTATTAAATATGGACTTACAACACCTTTTTTCAAAGAGTCTTTTTCATCAAGTAATATTGCGTTGGGTGATACTTCGCTACCCGTACCGGCTGTAGTCGGCATACACGCAAACCATTTCCCTTTATGGTTAATAAGATCAATGCCGAATAAATCTTCAATTTTTTGATTGCTGTCAATCAATGTGGCAACAAGCTTAGTTATATCAAGAATGCTTCCACCGCCGATGCCAAGAAAACTGTCTGCACCGAATTTTTTTGCTTCTGCCATTAGAACATCAAAGTCTGTTATAGATGGCTCATTGCATATCTTTTCGTAAAACTCAATATGTATGCCGTTTTTATTAAGTCTTTCAACCATATTGGAAATCAAAGGCCTAATTACTGGCATGGTTATAATGAATAGACGGTTAAGACCAAGTTTTAAATAGTCGTTCACAAATTTGTCTATACAATTTGTTCCAAACACAATCTTTTGTGGTTGAAGTAATGTAATTTCTTTCATATATGTAATATGTTATTTTTTATTTTTCTTTTCTTCAAGGTAACCATATATTGTCAGCTCCTTATCTGCAAGAGGTGTCTTGAAAAACAGACTCGCAATATACCCAACGACCAATACAATAAGGTGACTATATACGCCGAGCATATAAGTGTGATGTCTGAAATTCCAATCTTCAAGATCTAAAATTATTCCAGCATCAGGATCGCTGCCAAATTTTGTTGTCGTTAATACTGCATATGCTGTGAATAAGATTGCAGCCGCAATACCTATGTACAATCCTTGCCAATTTGCTCTACGACTGAACAGACCTAGTAGGAATATGCCGACGATGCCTGCAGACAATATTGCATAAAGCCCGAATAATGTACCTAAAACGCCTTCACCTCCCCAGGCTACATATAATAATGCAATTAGGATAGCTCCTATGCCTATTGCAATTACAGATATGCGTCCGACAAGTAATTTTTGCTTGTCTGTAGCTTTTGGGCGAAAACGTGTATAGTAATCTTCTACAACTACAGCTGATATGCAATTAACATCTGCATCCAAACTAGATATCGCTCCTGCAATCAATGCGGAGATTATAAGTCCGGTTATTCCGATTGGCATTTCTGTCGCAATAAAATATGGGAAAATTTCATCACTCTTAATACCTGACGGTAAATCGCCTGCATTTATCTGATAATATGCAAATAAACATGTGCCAACGAACATAAATAAAGCCCATGTCGGTACACTTAGCATAATTCCCAGATATGACGCTTTTTTTGCGCTTTTATCAGTTCTTGCGGTAAGATATCGCTGTACAATACTTTGGTCTGTACCATATTTCTGTATGGCATAGAAGATGCCATTAAACACCATTACAATAAATGTCAATTGTGTGAAATCCCAAGCGTATGGACCGAAATCAATTTTGTGATGTTCTGCAGCTATATTTAATATCGCGGAAGCCCCTCCCTCGGTTAGATGGAATAAAATGACAATAGCCATTATTCCGCCAATGATAAGGAGAAATCCTTGGATGACGTCCATCCATATTATAGCTTCCATGCCGCCGAAGTATGTAAGAATAATAACTGCAATACCAATACTAATGATAAACCAAGTGATATTTATTCCGCCAGAAAAAGCAACCATGGCCATGGCTAGTAGATATAGTATGGTTCCCATTTTAGAAAAATGTTCCAACACAAATGCTATAGAACTATAGAATCGAGCAAATGCTCCAAAACGTCTTTCAAAGTATTCGTATGTGCTAAGTTTTATTACTCTTCTGTATAATGGAACGATAAAGCCTATTACCCCAAGTAAAACCAATGGAACCATCAGGCCTTGTACTAATAAAATCCAATTTCCTGAATATGCGCTTCCTGGGTATGCTAAAAATGTTACACTACTTATGATTGTCGCAAACATAGACATACCGACAGCCCATGCAGGTATGTTGCCGCTTGCAGCAAAATAAGCTTCTGTTGAGTTTTGTCTTTTTGCAAAATAAATGCCAACACCTATGGCAAGCAATACGGATGCGATCACGATTGTTGTGTCAATCCAGTGTAGACCTTCGTAATTCATGGTATGTTTTTTAAGGTTAGTATTACATGTTATTTGTATTTATTAATGATATCCCTGACTTTATTTTGAATGTTTATTACAGTTTCTTCTTCAAGCTCTGTAAGGGGAGGTAGCATATATGTCTCACAAAGTCCATACATCTTCATTATAACTTTTAAACCTGCAAGGGATTCGCCAAGTGTAAGATTGTCGGTATTGATTTTTCCAATTTCAATTGTTTTAGCTTGTAGATCATCTGCAATTTCTGTGTTTCCGCTTATTCCGGCTTCAAACAAGTCATTATATATCTTAGGCAAATAATTACCTACGCTTGGCACAATGCCGTCTGCTCCTAGTGACAGAGCTTTTGCAGAATTAGCTGCGCATCCACAGAAGTATGCAAAATCTTCGCGGTCAGAGAATAGTGTTAACGCCTCTTCCATGCGTTGAATGTTGTTTTCAGAGTCTTTTAATCCAACAATGTTGGGATGATGGCTTAGTTTTTCAATAACGTCAAGTGGTATGCTCATGTGGGTCGTTATAGTTATGTTGTATAGCATTAAAGGAGCAGTAAGCGTGTCTGCAAGATTCTTGTAGTATTCATACATTTGTTTCGGTGTTAATGAATAGTAGCATGGTAGTGTGGCTGCAATGACATCTGCACCTGCTTCAATAAACTTTACAGCCGCATCATATTGTTCTGAAATACAATTCCCGGCAAGTCCGGCGTATATTGTTATTCTTCCTGCGGCTGCCTCCGATGCAGCTTTTATCATTTTAACGCCACTTTCAACTGAAACAGAATTACCTTCTCCTGTTGTTCCCATTATCAATGCAGATACATTATATTGAGCAAAATTATTTATAATTCGTTTTACGGCATCAATATCAATTTCGTTATTCTTTGTAATAGGTGTGACCATTGGCACTACAACTCCATGGTATTTGTTTAATGTTTTCATTGGATTTGATTTTAAATTAGTTAATCGTTTGTTATAAATGTGTTTTAAATTTAAGACGGGAAAAAGTAACAATGTAACTTATTTTTGTCATATTATTTTCAGATAATATTATTTTTTCCATGTCAATGTGTCTGTTTTGCAAAATATTTATTTATTTTTGCAAAAACAAAAAATAAGATATGAGAACAGTACGGCCAAAGAAAAATTTAGGACAGCATTTTCTGACGGATCTTAATATTGCCAATGCAATAGCCGATACCGTAGATGCATGCCCTGATATTCCAATTTTGGAGGTAGGTCCCGGTATGGGTGTATTGACTCAGTATCTTGTTCAAAAAAACAGAGATGTAAAGGTTGTTGAAATAGATTCTGAATCTGTTAATTATCTTAATGAAAAATATCCGGATTTAAGAGAAAACATTATTGAGGATGATTTCCTTAAAATGGATCTGAATACAGTATTCAACGGACGGAAGTTTGTTCTTACGGGAAACTATCCTTATGACATATCTTCACAAATCTTTTTTAAGATGTTGGATAATAAAGATTTGATACCATGTTGTACCGGAATGATTCAACGTGAAGTGGCTCAGCGTATGGCTTCCGAACCTGGAACAAAAGCGTATGGAATACTAAGTGTGCTTATTCAGGCCTGGTACGATGTTGAGTATTTGTTCACAGTTGATGAAAACGTATTCAATCCACCGCCAAAAGTTAAAAGTGCAGTTATTCGTATAACTCGTAACAATGTTAATGATTTGGGGTGTGATTGGCATATGTTCAGGCGTGTTGTAAAGGCTGTTTTTAACCAACGGAGGAAGATGCTTCGTGTATCATTAAAACAATTGTTTGACAGAATGCCTGATGACAGCTTTTTTGAACAGGATATAATGACAAAGAGACCTGAGCAACTTTCAATACAGCAGTTTGTTGACCTCACAAATATGGTTCATGAGCAGATGAATAGAAATATCGATAAATAGCAAAAAAGACAATATCTGTAGTGATGTGTTTTGGAGCTTGATTTGAAAATATTTATGTAACAAAATATAATTATATATGTTAGACGTAAAGACAACTTTAAGCGAAAGCGAAGAGAGAATGGAAATGGCTGCTATGTTTTTAGATGAGCAGCTCTCTCGTGTACGTGCCGGACGTGCAAATGTTGCCATTCTTGATGGTATAAGAGTAGATTCATACGGATCAATGGTTCCTTTGAATCAAGTTGCTAATGTGTCAACACCTGATGCGCGGACAATAGCCATACGCCCATGGGATAAAAAAATGATTAGGGATATTGAGAAAGCCATTATGGACTCAGATGTTGGCATAACTCCTGAAAACAATGGCGAGATAATAAGACTTGGCATACCGCAGCCCACAGAGGAGCGTCGTAAGGAACTCGCTAAACAATGCAACAAGATTGGAGAGAAGGCTAAGGTTGAGGTGCGTAATGTGCGTGCTGATGTAAAAGACAAACTTAAAAAAGCTATAAAAGACGGCCTTTCAGAGGATAATGAAAAAGATGCAGAGGCTGAATTGCAGAAACTTCATGATAAGTATATCAAGAAAATCGATGATTTGCTTGCTGCAAAGAATAAGGAAATAATGACAGTATAACAGCAGTGAGAGGACTTGTAATAAAAAATACAGGTAGTTGGTATTCGGTTAAAACCGACGAAGGACACACTGTAGAATGTAAAATTAAAGGCAATTTTAGACTAAAGGGCATCCGCAGCACCAATCCGGTTGCTGTGGGTGACCGTGTTGAGATAATCTGCAATCAGGAAGGTACGGCTTTTATAAAAGATATTGAGGAAAGAAAAAACTATATTATAAGAAAGTCTCCAAATCTCTCTAAGCAGAGCCATATTATTGCAGCAAATATAGATCAGGCATTTCTGATTGTTACAGTAAATTATCCGGAGACATCCACAACATTTATTGACAGGTTTTTGGCATCAGCAGAAGCTTACAGAATACCTGTTTCTTTAATATTCAATAAAACCGACATACTTTCGGAAGCTGAACTAAACTATCAGAATTTAATGATAAACCTTTATGAAACAATAGGTTATACATGTTTTGCTGTTTCAGCTCTTGATGCCAAATCGCTGGATTGCCTTGTCCCTGAGCTAAAAGACCGTATAACGCTTTTTAGTGGAAATAGCGGTGTAGGTAAAAGTACCCTGTTAAATCATCTGATACCAGGATTAAACTTACGGACAGCTGAAATTAGTGAAGCTCATAACACAGGAATGCATACTACAACATTCAGTGAAATGCTTCCACTTCCTTACGGAGGATGGGTTATTGATACTCCCGGAATAAAGGGATTTGGTACATTTGATATGGAGCCAGAAGAAATCTGTGGATATTTTAAAGAGATATTTAAGTTTTCAAAAGATTGTCGCTTCAATAATTGTACGCATACTCATGAACCGGGATGTGCCGTAAGAAAAGCTGTTGAGGAGCATTATATTTCAGAAAGCAGATACAATTCATATCTCAGCATGCTGAAAGATAAAGAAGAAGGAAAATATCGCGAGGCGTGGTGATTTTTCTGCGCCTTTTTCGATTTTATATTTTAAATACAACTTATCTGTTTTTATTTTAGTATACTATGATGAATGCTGCTTCCGAGCAGGCAATGGCTTGGGATATAATAGAAAATACCGGGGCAAATCTTTTTTTGACCGGTAAGGCTGGAACAGGTAAAACAACGTTTCTCAAGGAAATAAAGAACAAATCAACTAAACGGCTTGTCGTGCTCGCTCCTACAGGTATTGCTGCAATAAATGCAGGAGGAGTAACCATTCATTCCTTCTTTCAACTTCCTCTGTCTCCTTATGTGCCTGGAGCTACCTTTGGAGGTGAAGATCAAAAGTATTATCGTTTCAGTAAGGTTAAGCGTAACATAATACGAGCCATGGACTTGCTTGTTATTGATGAAATAAGTATGGTACGTGCAGATTTGCTTGATGCAATAGATTCCGTAATGAGACGATACCGTGATTATGGAAAACCTTTTGGCGGTGTACAACTGCTGATGATTGGCGATCTGCAACAGCTTGCTCCCGTTATAAAAGATGAAGAATGGGCAATGTTGAGTAAGTATTATCCGACACCTTACTTTTTCTCAAGCAAGGCTCTTAATGCCGCAGAGTATCATACCGTTGAGCTTAATACCGTATACAGACAGCAAGATGAAACGTTTATCTCTCTCTTGAATCAGATACGGGAGAATCGTGCTACAGATGAAACATTGTCAGCTCTAAACAGGCGTTATATTCCTGATTTTATTCCAGAGAAAGACAGTGATTATATTCGTTTGACGACACATAACAATCCGGCACATATGATAAATGACAGGGAACTGTCATTGTTGCCTTCGCGTGAATATGAGTTTAAGGCTGAGATTGAGGGGGATTTTCCTGAAACTTCATATCCGGCCGATGTTAATTTGGTGCTAAAACAGGGAGCGCAGGTTATGTTTATTAAAAATGACCCTGAGAAACGTTTCTTTAACGGCATGATTGGCGAAGTGGTGTCATTGGATGAAAGTGCCATTATTGTCAGAGATAAGAATGGAGGGGAAAGTTTCAATCTTGAAAAATCAGAGTGGGCAAATGCCAAGTATACTATAGATGAAACTACAAAAGAAATAACAGAAACAGTAGAAGGTGTTTTCAGACAGTATCCTTTACGCCTTGCATGGGCTATAACAATACATAAAAGCCAGGGACTGACTTTTGATCATGCTATAATAGATGTTTCACATTCGTTTGCACACGGACAGGCATATGTTGCATTAAGTCGCTGCAGAACTCTTGACGGAATGGTGTTGAGTGCCCCTTTACAACGTGATGCCATAATCAGTGACAGTACTTTGGATGCATATATTAACACTATCGACAAGCGTGTTCCGTCTGCAGAAACATTATCTGCTTTGCATAATTCTTATGTTATACAGTTGTTGGATGAATTGTTCGATTTTTCGTCATTGAAGTCTTCGTTTGATATGTTGTTGAGAACGCTTGATGAGCATTTGTATAAAAAATATCCGAAACTCTTGGCTGAATATAAACGTATAGGGCTGTCGTTTGAGAGCATTATTGATGTGTCATATCGCTTTAAAATACAATATACAAGAATGTTGCATGCAAATCCTGATATAAGCAGCCCTGATATTCAGACGAGGATACATAAAGCTGCAGCGTATTTCTCTGAAGAGATGAAGGTTTTCACCTTGTTGTGCAACAAAACAAAAGTTGAGATTGAGAATAAGGCTGTTAAAAAACAGTTTGATGACAGATATAGTGTCTTTTTCAGGGATATAGAACTAAAAAAACAGCTTTTCGTACATGCTGAAGACAATAATGTTGAATTTTCAATATCTAATTATCTCCGGACAAAATCGAAGATATTATTGAGTATTGATGATGGTGGAAAGAAAATAGTAAAGGCAAGAAAACCAAAGACAGTGAAAGAGCCGAAGATACCAACTTATAAAATTAGCTATGACATGTTTTCTTCTGGTATGACAATAGAGCAGATTGCTAAAGAAAGAGGACTTGTTTATGGCACTGTATTTGGACATATTGCCCGTTATGTTGAGGCTGGTGAACTTGAGATGGATCGTCTTGTACCTGAGGAGCATATAAAAGCTATAAAGACTTTTATTATTAATAATCCAAATAATAGGTCTGTAAGTGATATATATTCAGGTGTCGGACCGGTTGTTACGTATAACGAAATACATCTATATCTTAAAATGTTTGGTGAATAACTTGTATTGTTTCGGATATTGCAAGTGTTAGATTTTTATATGGTTGTTGATTACGTCTTATCGGAATATTTTATGTAATAATTTATTTTGTAATATACATGGAACGTAATTGATAGTTTTTATCTGCGTTTCATGATAAATTATGTCGTGTGCGGTGCTGGATGTTTGATTTTTGATAAATAACGCTGTATCTTTATTCGATTTGAAATTAATTGACTTTTAAGGTAAAAGTCAATGATTTTTGATGTAAAACTCAGTGGTTTATTATGTGAAAAACAGTCAAATTAATTAGCTTAAACACAAGATTAGGAAAAATGATTGCTGAAGATGAAGATCTATTCTTGATAAAACAAAAATAAAATACACCCAAGCTTGAGTTAAAACTCAAATGCTTGGGTGTATTTTTTTATAAGCTGAGTTAATTGATTTTATGTTGCAAAGTGTTACAACGCTGTTTCTTATTTTATTAAAGAAACAGAACGTTTAATAAATGCATCGAGGGATGATCCTTTCAGCATGCCGTTCTGAAGCAGAGCCAAGTCTATTAGCTGATGCACAATTTTGTTATCTTTAGCGTATTCTGAGATGATTTGGTTCTTTTTCTCACGTTGTTCGTTTAATGCTTTTTCTGTATTTGCAAGATCATCCTTTTCTTCTTGAGTAATTTCTTCCGGCTTTTTCTTGCTTTGATTCTGATGTAGAGCTGCAAGGCGTGCTTGTTGACCCTTTATTTCGCTGATTACAGGGTTAAGAGCATCACTGCATTTGCTGGTTTCATCATCAAGAATATTTTTTATGAGCTTATGATCGCTGTTCAGAACAAGACTATAGCTGTCTGGCATCTGAGCATAGAAACTCATTCCGCTTTGGAAACGGCTTATGTCTTTCATTCTGCGCATATACTCACTTTGAGTGATCATTACAGGCATGCCATTCTCTCCCAGGGCTTGAACTTCAATATTGAATTCAACTTTGTTAATTTTAGGCATCTGTGAACGGAATGCTGCTGACAGATTGTCGGCTTGATCGCTGTCAAGTTCTGTCTTCTTGACATCATCTTTGACAATAAGACGGTCTATAATGTCGCTGTCTACGCGCATGAATCTGCTCTTCTCAAATTTCTGCTCAAGCATTGAAACAACAGGAACATCGAGCTGTCCGTCAAGCAACAATACACTATATCCCTTATCTTTTGCAGCTTCAATGTAAGAATATTCTTCTTCTTTATTGTTTGCATAAAGATAAATAAGCTGTCCGTCTTTGTCTGTCTGATTGTCTTTTATTAATTGTTTGTATTCGTCAAATGTGAAATATTTGCCTTCAACATCTTTCAACAGGGCAAAGTCCTTAGCTCTATCATAGAAATCCTCTTGAGACAGCATACCGTAATTTATGAAAAGCTTCAGGTCATCCCATTTGCTTTCATAATCTTTGCGGTTTTCTTTGAATATGCTGTTGAGTCTGTCTGCAACTTTTTTAGTAATGTATGTTGAGATCTTCTTTACGTCTCTGTCACTTTGCAGATAGCTTCGGCTTACGTTCAGAGGTATATCCGGAGAATCAATTACTCCGTGTAATAGTGTAAGGAATTCAGGAACTATGCCTTCAACTTGATCTGTTACGAATACCTGATTGCAGTATAGCTGTATTTTATTACGCTGAAGTTCAATATTAGACTTGATGCGTGGGAAATATAATATACCAGTTAGGTTGAATGGATAGTCTACATTAAGATGTATCCAGAACAGAGGTTCATCCTGCATAGGATAGAGTTCGTTGTAGAACTTTTTGTAATCCTCGTCCTTAAGCGTACTTGGAGTTTTTGTCCATAACGGCTCTACACTGTTTATTATATTGTCTTCTTCTGTTTCAACTTGTTTTCCGTCTTTCCATTCTGTCTTTTTGCCAAAAGCTACAGGAACGGGCATAAATTTGCAATATTTGTTTAACAGAGACTGTATGCGTGCCTTTTCCAAAAATTCTTTACAGTCATCGTCAATATGAAGTATTATATCTGAACCTCTATCTGCTTTTTCTGCATCGTCTATTTCGTATGCCGGACTGCCGTCACAGCTCCATTTAACTGCTTTTGCTCCGTCTTTGTAGCTCTTTGTTATGATTTCCACCTTGTTGCTGACCATAAACGAACTATAGAAACCAAGTCCAAAATGTCCGATTATCGCATTGGCGTTGTCTTTATATTTATTAAGGAAATCATTAACACCTGAAAATGCAATTTGGTTAATATATTTGTCAATCTCCTCTTCTGTCATACCGATGCCTCGATCGCTGATTGTAAGTGTGTTGTTTTTCTCGTCGAGAGTAACACGTACCGTCAAATCGCCAAGTTCACCTTTGAATATTCCTTTATCAGCAAGTGTTTTTATTTTCTGTGTTGCATCTACAGCATTGCTTACCATTTCACGAAGGAATATTTCATGGTCTGAATACAAGAATTTTTTGATGACGGGGAAAATGTTTTCTGTTGTAACCCCAATATTTCCTTTTTGCATAGCTATATGTATTTTAAATGTATTTTTGTAATAAGTAATCGTCAAATCAACTTGCAAATACTGTGCCATAATTGTCGCTTACTTTTATTGTTATTAATTAAGTGCGGGAGATCTTTATTGCTTTTGTTATTCGTAATAATATCTGCCTGACATTCTAAAATTAGATATAAGTAATGATTAAGGCTATTGTTTTAATAAAATATTATCGATAATTAATTGATTGTCAGATGGCTGTGTTTTATTGCTATAGATTCTGCTTTTTGTAGATGTTGTTGGCTATAACTTTTTTAGATGTTTCAAAACAATTTGAATTTGTATACGGCAGGAATAAATAGATTGATTCATTTTTTGTGTCGTAGGAAATGAAGTATCTTTGCATATATAAAGCTAATTTACAGCTATGGAAAAACTCGAAACTAAATTTACTACAATTGGCAAGTATTATGCAGAGCATTTTAATGATTTGCGTGCATTCGTTGTAAGCAGAATTAAAGAAACAGAATACGCCGATGATATTGTTCAAAATGTATTTATTAAGTTATTGTCAATAGATAAAATTTTGACAGAAGAGAGTCTTTCAAATTTGGTCTATACTATAACGCGCAATCTTATATACGATTATTATAGGCATAAAAAATCAGTGGATGATTATTCTTGTTATGTTGTGTCTAAAACTAAAAAGGACTCTTGTGATGACTTTCCCAATTATTCATTTGAGGAAATTATCGAAATACTTGATTGCGGAATTCAGAAACTAAATGAAAATCAACGAAAGATTTACAAGATGAATATATACGACGATTTGGCTGTTTCTGAGATATCTAAAACATTAAATATGAATTATAAGAGTGTCGAAAATAAGTTAGGTAGTGCTCGTAAGGTTATTAGAAAGTATATGAGCAAAATGTTAGCATGATAATGGTTAATTAATACATTCGATAGGTTGTTTTAAGGTTGTTGCCCTTACATTCGTAGTGATATGAATGTAGGGCTTTTTATTTGGATAAAAATAGCTTATTATTCTATATGTCAATTATGATTAATAATCAAGGCAAAAGTCGTGAACATCTTTCTTGTTTTATTATAAATTTCTAGGATGATTTTATAAATTTCAAAATGAAATAAATCCATATGGTTTAATTTATAAATAATAGTAGTGTATTTACAGTCACAAATAAGGGGGCATTTATGATGCGAAACAGGTCTGTTCATTACAGGTGAACGATAGGTTAATAATTTAGAAATTTTATATGTCTTTTTGCTTGTGATTTTAAGTAAAGCACGTTTTTTACTTAGTTGTCCCTTAAAACCATCATTATCTGTTGGTATTAAGTAATCAGATTACCGATTAGGCCGTAACTTTTATAAGGGTGTGGTGGGAGATATTGTAAACGTGCTTATGGCGGCTGCAGCCTATAACTTCAAAAGAGCCATGAGAGCTCTTTGTTGCATGCTTCAAAAAATATAAGAGATGCTGTCCAGGATGATGTCTCGTAAGAATAGGCTTTTAGGAATGATTAAATGGATTATTTGATGTGGAACTTGGACAAAGTATAATAAATAATCTCCTTAACTATTGACAAAAAATGTCATTAGTTAAGGAGATTTATCTTTAGTTATATATGTAATAAAAATTACATAATGTCGTTTATAGGCAAATGATTATTAATCAAGCCATTTTACATAACAGAAGTCTTGACGGTGAGGCAGGGCGGAATTTTTTGGATACATTCTGACAGCAGTCTTGTATGTGCCTGCTTCTGATGCCTCTACTGTAGCTTCAAATGTGTAAAGGTTGCCTTCATGTCCGATTAACTTGAATGGGAATACATTTGAAATACGGTCTTCGCCATTATTGTCAACAGTTAATGAAACAAATTCAAGTCCTATTGCGTCATTTAAGCCCTGTTCGTCAATTACGTATCTAATTTTGTATGTAACTCCTGTTTCTAAACCAGTGTTGGGGAACATAGATTCTTTTGAAACAACATGTATTGAGTCCCAACGTTCAGCTACGCTTTCTTTCCATTGTGCAATGTCTTTTGCTAAACGATTATCATTTGCTGCAAGTTTCTCGAAACGGATAGCTTCTTTTGTATAGAACTTTTCGTAATAATCATCCAATTGTCTCTTCATTGTATAATGAGGAGCAATTTTTGCGATAGAGTTCTTTATCACTTTAATCCAACCTTCACTATATCCGTTTTCATTCTTGTTATAGTATAAAGGTATGATTTCATTTTCCAATAATCCGTAGATCGTTGCAGCATCAAGCTGGTCTTGGTAGCCTTGATTCTTGTATGTACGTTTTTCTGTAAGTGCCCAGCCTGCTCCTTCACGATATCCTTCGAGCCACCAGCCGTCCAAAACAGACAAATTGACAACACCGTTCATTTCAGCTTTTTCACCAGATGTACCAGATGCTTCAAGAGGACGTGTCGGTGTGTTCATCCATATATCAACACCTGAAACCAGGCGGCGTGCAAGCTGCATGTCATAATCCTCGAGGAAGATAATTTTCCCTAAGAATTCAGGACGTTGGCTAATTTCGAAAATCTTCTTTATAAGACCTTGGCCTGCGCCATCTGCAGGATGGGCTTTTCCTGAGAACAGGAATTGAACAGGACGCTCTGGATTGTTGACAATTTTTGCCAAACGGTCGAGGTCAGTAAACAGAAGGTGTGCACGCTTATATGTAGCAAATCTTCTGCAGAAACCTATCATCAAGGCATTTGGATTGATCTTTTCAAGCAAAGAAACAACTCTTGAAGGATCTCCTTGATTCTTTAGCCATGTTTCACGGAATTTATCGCGAATATAATCTGTAAGTTTCTTCTTTAATACCATGCGGGTGTCCCAAATGACATTATCTGGAACTTTGTATATTGCATCCCATATGCTTTCATTGCTTTGGTCTGACATGAAAGCTGAGTCAAAATATTTGGCATATAGCTTACGCCATTCTGTTGCTGCCCATGTGGGGAAGTGAACACCATTGGTAACGTAACCAACGTGGTTTTCCTCTGGATAATAACCTTTCCATATTCCTGAGAACATCTTCTGGCTAACCCATCCATGGAGCTTACTTACACCATTCACTTCCTGACAAGTGTTGCAGGCGAATGTTGACATACAGAATTTTTCGTTGTGGTCATCAGGATTAGTGCGTCCCATGCCAATAAATTCATCCCATGTGATGCCAAGTATTGAGGGGTAACCGCCCATATATTTGCCAAACAGACCTTCGTCAAAATAGTCATGACCGGCAGGAACTGGAGTATGAACAGTGTAAAGTGATGAGGCTCTAACCAACTCTATTGCCTGATTGAAAGAGAGTCCGCTTTGTACGTAGTCACAAAGACGCTGAAGGTTGCATAATGCTGCATGTCCTTCGTTGCAGTGGTATATTTGTTTCTTGATACCTAATTTTTTAAGAGTTAAAATACCTCCTATACCTAACAGAATCTCTTGTTTCAGACGGTTCTCCCAGTCACCACCGTAAAGAGAGTGGGTTATTGGTTTGTCAAAATCAGAGTTCATTTCGTTATCTGTGTCAAGTAGGTAAAGCGGAATTCTACCAACATTAACTCTCCATACATAAGCATGAACCTGATAGTTCATATATGGAACATCTACAACCAAGGGATTGCCTTCGGCATCAAGTTGGCGAACAATAGGAAGTGAGTTGAAGTTTTGAGCTTCGTAGTTTGCAATCTGCTGTCCGTCCATGCTGAGGGACTGCTTGAAATATCCATAGCGATAAAGGAATCCTACGGCACACATATCAACATTGCTGTCAGATGCTTCTTTCAGATAATCACCGGCTAACATTCCTAGACCGCCTGAATATATCTTAAGAACTTGGTTAAGACCATACTCCATGCTGAAATATGCAACAGAAGGACGTTTTGTATTTGGTTTAACGTCCATATATTTACGGAACAGTGAATATACGTCCTTAACTTTTTTCATTATTGTCTTATCCTTGACAATTTCTTCTTTTCTGTCATAGCTAAGACGTTCGAGCAATAAAACAGGATTATGACCAACTTCTTCGTACAATTTTTCATCTAAGCTGCGCCATAAATCTCTTGCTTCGTAGTTCCATGCCCACCACATGTTATGAGCAAGTTCATCTAAACACTTTAATTGTTCAGGTAATCTTGATTTTACAGTCAGTTCTCTCCATTGTGGAGCGTTGACATAGTCTGCTTTAATTTTCATTGTTTATTTAATTTATGTAATTTACAAATTGATTTAATGCTTTCTTGCTTCTGCTCGTCTGAGCGCAAAGTCATATGCTTGGTAATAGTATTTTATAAAATTGCTCCATAATGCTTTTTTAGACAGCTTTTCTGCATTGTTTCTGGCTTTCTTAATCTCGCTGTCGGACATATTGGAGAATTCTACAATTGTATCTTTTATCTTATCAGCAACTTCAGAATAATTGTAATCTGTACGGTGAATAACTTTTACGCCGTCAGTAATTTCTCCATATCTTCCAAATTCGGCATTTGCCCAAAGTCCAAAGCCTGCTAAATCAGATGTTATGCATGGAACCTTAAATGCAATTGCCTCCAATGGAGTGTATCCCCAGGGTTCGTAGTATGAAGGATAAACGCAAAGGTCGTTTCCTAATACGAGGTCGTAATATTTCATGTTGAAGATACCATCGTTGCCATTAAGATAACAAGGCAGGAATATCAATTTTACTTTGTCGTCATACCTGTTTTGCATGTCTAAGAATTTCAACATTCCTAATACATTGTCCTGACTCATATTTTGAAGCCAGTGTGTTATCATTGGTACTGGTAATGGCTCGTTGTATTTCTTTTGTGACTTAATACGTTCTTTTAAGTCTTCGCGAGGTTCACCAACCCATCCGGGAACTTCGATGAATGCAAGTATTTTTTTGTTCAGACGGTTATCTCTAAGCAACCTGTTCATTGCTTCTATGTATACATCAACTCCTTTGTTCCTGAACTCATATCGTCCGCTAGTTGATACAATGAGTGTGTCGTCGTCTAAGTCTGTTCCGAGTAACGCATTCGCAATGTTTAGAACATGTTTGCGGGCAATATTCCTTTTTCTGGTAAACTCTGCGCCTTTTGGTACAAAATCATTCTCAAAGCCATTGGGCAAGATAACGTCTACAGGCTTATCCAGAAGTTCTTTACATTCATTTGCAGTAATTTCACTTACAGTGGTAAAGCAGTCTGTGTATTTAGCAGTTTGTTTCTCAATTGAATGTTTGCTTTGCATGTTAAGCTCGTTAGCCATTTGATCACCATTATAGGCGAACAAATAATCATATAACGGCTTATTGTTTCCTGCAATACTTCTTCCTATACTCGTGGCATGAGTGGTGAATATTGTTGCAATTTGTGGTATCTTGTAGCTTAAGTACAGAAGTCCTAACCCGGTCATCCATTCATTTGCATGATATATGACCCTTTGAGAATCGTCAAGATAAAAATTATAGAAACTTTCAACTACCTTGGCAGCTGCATATGAGAACATAGACGCTTCGTCATAATCACCATAGGCATGTAGACTGTCTACCTGAAAATGTTCCCATGTCCATGTATAAATATTGTTTTTATCTGTATAATATTGATTGAAGTTTACCAATATTGCAATAGGTTGTCCTGGTATATTCCATCTTCCAATTTTAATAACAAGACCTTCTTTGTTGGCTTGTTCATGCCATTCAGAAAACAGTTTGTTGTCTTCTATGAAATAAGGATTATCGTTAATAAAAACATCAGGACCGATAAAAATAATTTTGTCTTTCAGAAGATTCTGTAGGGTTTTTGCTCTTGTTGAAAGAACTGTATATATACCTCCGACCTTATTGCAAACTTCCCAACTAGATTCAAAAATATAATCAGGTGTTAATAATTTTGTTGCCATAATTCTTTTGTAATATGGGCGCAAAGTTAATAAAAAATCATACAAAAACAAATTTTGTATTATGTATTTTTAAGAAATGAGAGATTTTATTGATTTATGATTATTTTATTAATAACTATTTAAAATGATTGCAAAATAGTTATTGTTAAATATTAAAGAGGATATATGTTTTTTATTTTGAATGCTAAAATCTGCGCGCTTATAATTAAAAATGAAATATGGCATAATATTTGTTTGTGATAAAATGTTTATCTTTGCATCGTAAAATTATTGTAAATAAGAATATATATAAAATGACCAGTCAATTTTCACCAAAAGTGTCTCAAATTCTAGCGTTTAGCAGAGAAGAGGCAGCCAGGTTAGCCAGCAGGTCTGTTGGTCCGGAGCATTTGCTGCTTGGTATACTTCGTGACAAGACGGGCCCTGTGCATGAATTATTTTTGAATTTAGATATAAACTATCAGTCAATAAAAACCGAGTTGGAACAGAAGGTGCGTGAAGATGATTTTATGCAACCTTTAAATACTCGTGAGCTTGTGTTGAATGAAAAGGCCAGTAATATTTTAAAACTTGCTGTTTTGGAGGCCCGTATTCAGTCTATGCAAATGGTTGATGAACAGCATTTATTGTTGGCGATTTTACATGATCATGCAAATAATGGAGCAAAAGAGGTGTTAGAGTCTAATAATATGAGTTATGAAGATGCGTTAACCTATTTTCAGAATAAATCAGGTTATATGACAAATGATGGGATTGACATGCCTGATAAGGATGAAGATGAGGACGGCATGCTTAGTATTAATGGCGGTAATTCACAGAAATCAAATCCGCAGAGTACTGCAACTGGTGTACATAGAAGCCAAGGAAAAACGCCAGTGCTAGATAACTTTGGAACCGATTTGACGAAATGTGTATCGGAAGGAAAACTAGATCCTGTTGTAGGCCGGGAGCGTGAGATTCAGCGCGTTGTAGAAATCTTGTGTCGTAGAAAGAAGAACAATCCAATCTTGATTGGAGAACCTGGTGTAGGTAAAAGTGCAATAGTTGAAGGTCTGGCTCAGCTTATTAACAAGCATCATACATCACCAGTCCTATTCAATAAGCGTATAATTAGTCTTGATATGACTGCTATTGTTGCAGGCACAAAGTATCGTGGACAATTTGAGGAACGTATACGCGCACTGATTAAGGAAATTGAGCAGAATCCTGACGTCGTTATTTTTATAGATGAGATACATACGCTTATAGGAGCCGGTTCTACTCCGGGTTCAATGGATGCCGCCAATATATTGAAACCGGCATTAGCACGTGGCACTATTCAGTGTATTGGAGCAACGACATTAGGTGAATATCGTAATTCAATCGAGAAGGACGGAGCTTTGGAACGAAGGTTTCAGAAGGTTATTGTGGAACCGACAACGTCTGATGAAACAATAACCATCTTGAATAATATAAAAGAGCGTTACGAGAATCACCATCATGTTTCTTATACTAACGATGCCATATTGGCGTGTGTCAAATTGACAGAAAGGTATGTAACAGACAGGTTCTTTCCTGATAAGGCTATTGATGTTCTTGATGAGGTGGGTGCACGTGTGCATCTGCGGCACACACAAATGCCTCCTGAGATAAGTGAAAAGGAAAAAGAAATTAATTTTATCAAAGGGAAGAAGCAGGCTGCGGTAAGAAATCAGAACTTTGAGCTGGCTGCAAGTTACAGGGATAAGCAGACAGAATTGGAAGCTGAACTTTCTGAACTTCAGGAAAAATGGGCAAATAATGAGATTGGCACTCGAGATGAAATAACAGAGAATGATGTTACAGAGGTAGTGTCAATGATAACAGGTGTGCCTGTACAACGGATGGCTGAGGCCGAAAGCGCAAGGCTCAAAAATATGGCTAATGATTTGAAAGCTGTTGTAGTTGCTCAAGATAAGGCTATCGAAAAGATGGTTAAGGCTATACAGCGTAACAGGGTTGGTCTGAAAGAGAAAAATCATCCGATAGGAGCGTTTATGTTTTTGGGACCAACGGGTGTCGGTAAGACATATTTGGCGAAGAAACTGGCTGAGCATATGTTTGGCAGTTCTGATGCGTTGATCCGTGTTGATATGAGTGAATACAGTGAGAGCTTTAATACGTCTCGATTAGTTGGCGCTCCTCCGGGATATGTAGGATACGAAGAAGGCGGGCAGCTTACAGAGAAAGTAAGACGTCATCCATATTCAATTGTATTGCTTGATGAGATTGAGAAGGCACACGGCAATGTGTTCAATATGTTATTGCAGGTTCTTGATGAAGGACGTCTGACAGACGGTAACGGCCGCTTGATAGATTTCCGTAATACGGTGATAATCATGACAAGTAATGCTGGAACTCGTCAATTAAAAGAATTTGGACGCGGTATAGGTTTCAATGCAGGTGGCTTTAGCAGTGAAAACATCAATGAAACCGACAAAGAATATGCTAGAAGCATAATACAAAAAAGTTTGAGTAAGCAGTTTAGTCCTGAATTCTTGAATCGTCTTGATGAGATTATAACATTTGACCAGTTGGATCTTGAGGCTATAAAAAGAATTATAGACATAGAGTTAAAGGGGCTTGTCGGCAGAATCAAGGAACTTGGCTGTAACATAAAGATTTCAAATGCTGCAAAAGAGTTTGTCGCCTCAAAAGGCTATGATGTGCAATTTGGCGCAAGACCTTTGAAACGAGCAATACAGAACTATATTGAGGATGGGCTTTGTGAATTGATATTGGATGGAAAATTAAAAGATAATGACGTTATCTTAATAGATAAAAATCCAGATAAAGATAGCCTGTCGTTTAAGATAGAAGTAACAGATTGATTTCTTTGTAATTTAAATATTATTTAATATAGGGGCAAGTCATTTTCATGATGTTGCCCCTATATCGTTATGTATAGAGAGAACTTCTTTGTTATTGATGGCTTGTTTAGGCTGGGTTATATAATGGTGCATTTTCATTAATGCATTGTCGTCTTTATTTTGAATGTGTGTCGGGCATATAATTTGATTTATAAATTTAGATGTATACTTAATCTTTATTTGTCTAATACTTTTTCTAGTTGTAAAAATTATAACAAATAAAGTTGATTTCGTATTAAAAAGGATTATTTCGGCTTGTATATATCCGTTTTGTTAATATAAATACGCGTATGCCTTTCAAATTATTAGTGATTGAGTTTTTGCCCATAAATCAGTTGTTTTTAATCCAAAAGTCATTTGTTTAATGGGTGTATTTCATTGGTTTCTTTCGAAGAAAAGGCAGAATTGTTTTTTTAATGTTTTTTATTTGAAGATGTATAGCGAAGCATAAATGGTAATATACAGATTTGCGTTTGTCATAAATAATGAATTGCATATAGAAAAACATAACTCTGTTACTGCTGTATTTGTCATTTCAAGTCGTATATTTTTATTCGGTGAACCCTGTAATAGGCACATTGATAATGTTGAATAAGTAAAAACAAGGATTTATTGTTATTTTGTGAAATAATGTTCTATAAGGAATGAAATAATTTCTTTCAAATTAAGTGCAATATAATATTTCAAACATCGTTATATAATCATGAAGATAAAAAATATTATTTCACTAATAAGTTTTCTTTGTCTGTTTGTGTCGTGTACAGACGATGATTCTTTTTCATTGTCAAAATCTGACATATTGACATTTTCAACTGATACGATAAGTATGGATACCATTTTTTCAACGGTTCCAACTTCTACACGTACGTTTTGGGTTTATAATAAGGCTGGCGACGGGATACGATGTACAAAGGTTAGATTAGCTCGTGGAAACCAGACTGGATTTAGAATAAATGTTGACGGAGAATACCTTAGCCCGACGTCAGGGTATCAAATTTCTGACGTAGAGATCCGTAAAAATGACAGTATAAGGGTATTTGTTGAATTAACATCTCCGGAAAACGGAAAGCAGGAGCCTCAACTGCTCGAGGATGAGCTTGTTTTCCTTTTGGAAAGTGGGGTAGAGCAGAAGGTTGCTTTAAACGCTTATACGTGGGATGCCAATTTACTGAAGAATGTGTATGTGCAAAATGACACTACTATCGGAACAGACTCTAAACCGACTGTAATTTATGGTGGACTGACGGTTGACAGCTGTGCTACATTGAATATAGCAGCCGGAACAACTTTGTATTTTCATGGTGATGCCGGAATTAATATATATGGCCGTATGATATCTGAAGGTACGGCAGATAGAAATATTGTGCTTCGTGGTGACAGACTGGATAACATGTTTGACTATCTTCCTTACGATAATGTCAGCGGTCAGTGGCAGGGAATCCGTTTCTATGGTTCTTCTTACGATAATAAAATCTGCTATACAGACATTCATAGCACATTTAATGGTATTGTTTGTGACTCTTCTGATGTATCGAAGGTTAAACTTCAATTACTTAATAGTACAGTTCATAATTGTCAGGGATATGGCGTTAAATCTGAAAATTGTTCAATAGAGATACGTAACAGCCAAATAACCAATACCTTAAATGATTGTGTGGCAATATTTGGCGGCAGTGCAATAATACAACAATGTACATTGGCACAGTTTTATCCATTTGACTCTAATCGCGGAGCTGCTCTGTATTATTCTAATTTTCAGGGTGAACGTTATATGCCGTTGTTAAAGATGGATTGTCTGAATAGTATTGTTACTGGCTATGCAAACGATGTAATAATTGGTGCGAAGATGGATGATGAAACGAAAGTGTTTAATTATAGATTTGTGAACTCATTATTGCGTACACCAGAAGTTACGGACGATGAGAACATAATTAATGTGACTTTCGAGAATGTTGAGGACACTTCTGCTGTATCAGGAGAAGAAAACTTTGTTTTAGTTGATATAGACAAACAGAGGTATGACTTTCATCTGAACGAAAAATCTCCGGCTATAAACACTGCTGCGATAGAATATTCCTTGCCTGAAGACCGTGACGGAAGACAAAGAGATGAACTCCCGGATGTTGGTTGCTATGAATATTTTAAAGATCCGACAAACAACGAAAATGAATAAATATAAACGTAGACATGGAAAAAATCATTATAAAATCGGAATTAAGTCTGTTAAAATTTGAAGAACTTGATGATATGTCAAAAGCATTGGTAAAAAATGCTATTGAAGCTACAGACAAATCATATTCACCTTATTCCCACTTTAAGGTGGGGGCTGCGTTGAGGCTTGAGGATGGTACTATCGTGATTGGGGCCAATCAGGAAAATGCAGCATTTCCCGTTACTATGTGTGCTGAACGTGCTGCGATATTTAATGCTCAGTCTAATCATCCAGAGTTGGCGATAACAGCCATTGCAATCGCTGCAAAAAATATAGAAGGACTGGTTAAAACTCCTGTTTCGCCTTGTGGTTCTTGCCGGCAAGTAATATTAGAAATGGAGCAAAGATACCAACGTAACATAAAGATATTACTTTGTGGAATAGATGGCATTTATGTTATTGACAGCATAAAAGATTTGTTGCCATTGTCATTTGTTGATGAATCTATGCACTAAGTTTATTGATATAGTAACTCAAAAATATCCCAGATGACAGTTTAACGTATATGTCGTCTGGGATATTTGTAATAGTATTCGTTTTTTGAAGTATCTTCATGTAGAATTTTAGCAGTTGCACAAGCGTGCATACGGACAGTTTTCACATGTTTTTCTTTCTGTTGTAGGCTTAAATGGAGTAGCAATGTCAAATATTTCAGACAATATAGACTTGACATTCTCCAAAAAATCCGGCAGATATTCAGATATATCGTTAATCTTATTCTTGTTTATTGATATTATCGGATTATATCCTTCTTCTGAAGAGTGCTGTATAAAAAGCAGTGCAGGACTTACAGGCAAACTGCTGCTGTTATATTTCTTATTGCCTCTTACTATTAACGAATATAGCATTATTTGCAGATAATAGTCTGCGTGTATCTCTGTATTTAGCGGACGTATGAATATGTCGTCCAATGATTTCGCATCTTTTAGATTACTGCTTCCTGTCTTATAGTCAACAATTCTTATTTTTTCTGTATTATTTTCTTTATCAACAATTTTGTCCATTCTGTCTATGCGTCCGCCTATGCATATCTTACGTTCGTCACCATTTGCAACAAATTTAATATCCTCATAGACGTCATTTTCAATCCCAATGATAGTAAATGGTGCCAATGCTGAGTCAATTTCAATTAATCTTTTCAGATACCTTATTATTACTTCTCGATTAATCAGCTGCAGACCATTATAAAACGATTTGTTATTGTTGTCATTATATTCTTGCTTAAAGTATATCTCAGTAAAGGCCTCATCAACAATCCTTCCAATTAACGATTTGTCTTCCAATGCTTTATTAATGGTTTCTTTTGTAATGATGTGGTTTTCTGCGTTAAGATATTTCCGGTATAATATTTCTGCAGCTCCATGGAATATATTACCAAACATCCTGTTGTCCATTTCGTCACTTTCATCAAGTTCTTTAATCTGGGCAATATTGTAAAAGTAAAATTGCAGTGGACAACGCATATATCTGTTTATTGATGTCGGTGAAATAAATTTCATCGAGTTTAATATATTGACAATGGTTTCATCCTTGGCAATTATATTAGGCTTTGAATATACCAGCTGTTGATCTGTTTTTAGGGATATGCGCTTGATGTCAAAGTTACCGTCTGTCATAAGTTGAAGCATAAATCGGCTCATTTCACCTGTGTGTCCGTCTTCTGTTGAGTTGTTGTATACAATTGTAACGTCAGAGGCTCTCTGTATCAAATTGTAGAAATAATATGCATAAATGGCTACTTTGTTATCTACCGTTGTCAGTTCGTATGCCTTTCTTATCGAATAAGGTATAAAGGACGAGTCCGTTATGCCTTTTGGCATATTTCCCTCATTACATGAGAGAATCAGTACATGCTCAAAATCCAGATTTCTGGTTTCAAGTATACCCATAACTTGGATGCCTTCTGCTGGCTCACCATGAAATGGAATAGAGGTTGAGTTGATCAGTTGCACGATAAGCTTTTGCAATGTTATTACGTCCACATCAAGGTCGCCTGACTTGACCAGTTCATTTAATCTATTGCATAATGTGTACATCCTGAATATCGACTCTTGAAACAATGGGTCTTTGTCTGTATTGCCCATATTTATGGCAACTCGTTTCAAGATGTCCATAAGCCATTGCATCAAATCGTTATTGTTATTCTGTAGCTCAAACAGATGTTTTGTAAATTCATCTTTGTCAAGAATCTGAAATGTTGGATAATAAATGTTCTTTTCTTTTAGTTCATTCAATAGGTCCGAGCATTTTTCTGATATATATTGTGCATAAGGATGCGACAAAATCTGAGCTACATAATGAAGCTGATATCTGTTTTTGTTGTGTGAATAGCCTTTTAATTTAAGATCGAGTAGCTGTAGAACAAACGATGAAACTGGTGTCTGAAAAAGTGGATAGCCAGAAGTAATGTTTACGCATTCAACTTCTTTGGGTATGCAGTGTATGATTGTTGGTAAAAGAGACTCGTCGCATAAAACTATTGCAGTATTTTTACCATCTTTATATCTTTCTTCTTCTTTCAACCAGTCACTTACGTATCTTGCCTGAATGTTTTCAGTGGATGCGTTAGCATATATAATTCTTTTGCCTGCAGACAAGTTATTATAGATACTTTTGTCAGACGAGTTAAGCTCATTAGGAAAGTCTTTAAGGTATTTTTCAATATAGTGACCGGCTTCGTTTTTATTTGGCGGCATATAAAACGAATCAAAGTCCCAATAAAAACCAGCTCTATTTTTTTTCTGTAAATTTGAGAATATTTTTTGCTCAACCTTTTGAACCATATTAAATCCGACAAACAGATATTTGTCATATTTATAATCAATATCCTGTTGGGCAACTTCTCTATACAGCATTCCTTCGTATGCAATATTTTGTTCACGGAGTCTTGCTTTGTAGTTGTTATATATATCCTCGAAATGTCCCCATAATTTTAAGAAGCGTTTTTTCAGTTCAGATTCATTGTCTGTCGTGAAATTGCTGAAAAATTTATGCAGAATCTCTTTTTGTTCATCTGTAAGATATGAAATGTCGTCTAATTCATGGATGTCTTTAATGTTCTTGAATACATTTGAGGCATCAGCCATATTCTTGTCTATGTCGTCAAAATCAGCCAATAGCAATTGTCCCCATCCATAAAAATGATCTAGCGATTCGTCTATTTGGGTGCATTCAGTAAAACTTTTATGTATCTCGCATATAAGTTTTATTGGATCTCCAATTAACAGCGATGAATGCTGACGAAAAAAGTCGCTGATAGTAATATATGCCGGTGACCATAAAGGACGGCCGGCTTTTATGGCAAGCTGTTCGTTCAAGAATATTGATGCACGTTTATTAGGAAACACAACTGCTATGTTTGACAAATTAGTGCCATATTTATTTACGATGTCTTCTGCTACGTATTCTAAAAATTTCTTCATGTTACTTCCGTTGTATTAGTTACAAATGATGAGAGTGATTGCGAAATGTATTATTCCACCTTGTTGACCTTGTTTGAATAAACAAACCACAGATATCCTTCAACATTTTGATATCCCATTGATTTTAGAAGAGACATATATTGTTTTACTTGATTTATATATTCATTACAAGGTTTGCCAAATTTAAAGTCAATAACTTTCATTCTGGTGCCGTCTGTAATTACTCTATCTGGCCGCCTTTCAATAACTTTGTTAGTATTTTTGTCGTATTCAAGAATGCTACATTCGTTAAATACTGTCCAACGTGAGTCAAACCAGTCAGCTACTTGTTTATCAGATAAACGTTTTGCTAGCATACTCCGCATTTTATCTGCCGTTATATCATCATCATAAAGTACACCATCGAATTCGAATTGTTTTAACACATTGTCTATATCATCGGTAGTACGAATCATTGAAAACAATTTGTGTAATACACTACCCATTTTTATATAACGTTCGTGTTCGTTCTCTTCGTTTTCAGATTTTATAAAATCATTACTTTTATTACTTTGTCTGAAATTAGCCACATAGTTTGATGTTTTCATATTTACTTTATATGGCAAAGTTTGTTGTATAAAAACATTTTCTGTTTTTACAGACTTTGTCTCTTCATCACGGCAAAGTTCTCCATACTCAAATATAGTTGGCTCATTTTCCTGTTCAATCCCGGAAATAGAAGCCCCGGGTAATATCTCTGCCAATCCTTTTATGTTATCGTTTAATATCTCAGATCTGTTCCTTATACTTTTGGAAGAATTGTTTTTCTTTCCTATAACAAACAGGTTCTTACATGCTCTTGTAAATGCAACATATAGCAAGTTGAGATTATCTACAGTGTTTTGTAAATATTCGTTTTTATAATCATCAACATATATTGTATTGAGCAATTTTTTGTTATAGTCTACAGGAACTATCGGCAATTTGTCAAATGGCTGATATTTCGGATTGCACCATAACGTGGTGTTTCTGTTTTCCAGAGTCCAATCGCAGAATGGAATAATTACATTATCATATTCCAGACCTTTGCTCTTATGAATACTTATAAGTCTTATACCGTTAATTTCATCACATTGAATTGTTTTTGAATGTATGTTCTCATTCCACTCATTGATGAATTTATCAATATTGCCTGAATTGTTATTTATAAAATCAGAGACCTGATCATAAAAAGCGCATATATAAGCACCTTGTTCATGCATCTTTTCAAGCTCAAAAGTGGAATATATAAATTCAATAATGTCAAACAATGGCTTTTTGATGAGTTGTTGCATATTGTCAATATAGCTTGACGGTAAAAAAGAATCAGCATTGTCAGTTTCTGACACGAAGCTTGTGAGAATTTTACTTACATTCAGATCTTTTTTCAATATTGTATTTTGATATATAACAGCCAAATTAGCTTTTGACATTATGTCGTCGGGATGTACGAGTAATTGTAAGGCAAGCATAATTGTATTAACAGCACTTGATGCATCTAGCCTGAAGGCTTCATCGCTTATAAAAGTCAGGTCGGGTCTTTTTTCCATGAAATAGTCTGCAACAATTGGTATCAACTTATTGTATCTAAATAATATTGCAGTTTTATTCAACGGCATACCTGATTGTATTATCTCATCTATGCTGCTTTCAATATATTCTAACGTCGTATCATTATAATTTTCATTCGGTAGCAGTGTTAATCTTACATATCCGGCTTGGGCTTTTCCTTGTCTTGCATTCTGTTTAACATCTCCATACGCAGTTTTGATTTCATTGGCACTGCTGTCAAGTCCGATTTCTTGGCCACGTGTGTATTCATATTGTGCAGCTAAAGTGAAAAAAGCATTATTGAAATCAATGATGTTTTTTTCAGATCTGTAATTTGTTTGAAGTGAACACACGTCCACCTGCTCCTTTGAAGACGGAAATTGCTCCTTGATATTATTAAGTAAGCGCCAGTCTCCTGCACGCCATCTGTATATACTTTGTTTGACATCTCCGACAATGAGGTTGTTGACGGTGTCATTATCATTTGAGCCATGACTCATACATTCTTTAAGCAGGACTTTAAAATTTTGCCATTGAACAGAACTGGTGTCTTGAAATTCATCTATCATTATGTGTTCAAGTTGGCATCCGGCTTTTTCAAATATGAACGGAGAATCATTGTCTTTGATGAGTGAATGAAGCAGGTACTGAGTGTCACTTAGCAGGAATCTGTTGGCATCTTCATTTAATTCTCTTACTTTACTCTCAATTTTATTTAGAAGGCGTAATTTACTAAGGTGTTTCAGAGTAACCTCAACTGTTGCATAAAGCTTCCATTGTTTTGAGCGTTCTGTTTCAGCTTCATGTAGCAGTTTCATTAAGCTTTCATTTACTAATGATATAATAGTATTCCGGTCTGGACTAGTCTTGGTCGTCCAGCTTTCAGCACTGTCAAGGCATTTTTTCAAGGTGTTGTTAACACATTTATCATCACTGAAATCATCTGTTTTAAGTTTTTTGAAATAACTGCATATGCCTTTGCCTTTTGATGCAAATGATGTATTAGGGTCTAATCCGGCCTTGGTTGTTTCATTTATAAACAGGTCTGCATATGCTGCCATGCATTTTTTAGCATTACTACGGATTTCTTTTAGTTCCTTAATATATATATCAAAAAAATTATTCTCTGTGATTATCTTATTTAGATTGTCGCTGATTGACTTGTAGTAATCTTGAAAAATGTTTTTTCCAAATGATTTAATCTGACCAATAACATTCCAACCTTTGTTTTCATCGATGTTGGTAAAAATGTAATTTATAAGCCATTGTAATAATTGGCTTGTTGTCGTCAGTGAGTCTATAAGTTGATCTATTGCTTCTTCTTCTACCTGAGAATCATTTAAGCCGATTTTTAGGTTTGCTGTTAAATCTAATTCGCGTGCTAGATTACGTAATACAGACTGAAAGAAAGAGTCTATCGTCTCAACTCTGAAATAGTTGTAATTATGAACGAGGCTATTTAAGGCTATTCCGGCTTGTCGGCTTGCTTGTTCTTCGCTTATATTTAGTTTTCCTGTTATTTCCTTCATGTAAAGATGCGAATCAGGAAGCATTTTCCATATTCCATATAACTGGCTTAATATTCGCATTTTCATTTCTTCTGTAGCCTTATTGGTAAAGGTTACAGCAAGAATGTTCTTAAAACTCATAGGATTCTTAATCAGGAGTTTTATATATTCAACGGCAAGGGTGAATGTTTTACCGCTTCCGGCGCTAGCTTTATATACTGTTAATTGTTTCATGTTAAAATATTAATTGTTACCAGTCTCTAAACAACTCAAATCCGAATCTACATCCGATACCTTCAAAATCAGCATTTCGAGTCGCTAAAAATAAGCCCATAGAAAAAAATCTGTTTGTGAACCCATATCCACATTCTATATATGGATGTAGATGCTCAACAAAGAGTGTGTTTACATATATACGTTCTATCTCCATCAGTCGCCCTACATATGGTATTCGGGACAATAGCATTAATGGCGATTCGTATGTTGCATTTGTTCGCACATAATATTCCGAAGCATTATACCAATTGCTGTTTAATAATTGAAATTCACCTGTCCAATCGTCATTCCATCCTCCAGGAATATTCTCTTCTCTGAAATTTGTATAGTCTAAGAAATATGATGTTCTACTTTTGGATGTATAAAATCCACTGCCAACTCTAAGAGAAATAGCTTTCAGAGAATGAAATTGTTTTTTCCATGAAGCATCGAACTCAAAGCGTTCATATTCCATATCTGAGTTAAATACATTTTTTACTCCTCTTTCGTAGTCAGTCGTAAATATAGGTCCGTTCCATCCGTATGGCCGGAATTGTATTTGTAATGATGGAGCAAACGAATAATATTCTGTAGGCCTTTTTGCTTGCTCAAATCCTGTTTTATCAACGGCAGAGCGTTTGTGATATATTATACCAGGTTGTATGCTCCATTTATCCGATAAGTCATAATTTGCTTTGAATTTAAAGTAGAAATCTTTAAAATAATCTAAATTCATGTTGTCCCAATTGATGGAATCAAGTGTCTCATTTTTTATTTGGTCTACTATACTGGAGTTGGTAATTCTATTTCCATTACCAATTTCAAATTCTGTATATCCGTTTCTTCTCTTATTGTATGTAAAACGGATAGGCATTCTGAAATATAGCTGATGCTGTTTAAACGAATATCCTGAATTAAAAGATAAAGAAATATCTTTATTTAAAGAAAAATTATAACTGCCGTTGATTTTTAATTTGTATGTTATACCCTTTCGCCCGCTGTAACTTAATTCCAATGGATTTAAAATTGGAGATATTCTAAAAGCGCCCTGGTTGTTGGTTCCAAAGTTACCTTTTGTGCGATTGATAATGTGATCACCTAAAACATCCCATAAAACTTGGTCCCAACGTTTGTTTTCTTTGACATTCTGGATTGTATCAGTTGTGTTATTATAGCCATATTTGATATAAGCATCTTTAAAGTGGATAGGCAGCGTGTCTGGCCTTATTTCTTCCATTAATTTGATGTCGTGTGAATTTATTATTGAATCGGGTAGGGTGATAGGATTATCATAAACCGAATGATAAGATGCATGAATTTTATTTCCTATAAAATGAAATACGGCGTCAATATCGCATTTCTTAGGTAGTAATGAGTATATGCCATATTTGCCCATTAATACGTCTATATGAAACTTCACCATATCGTATTCGCCCATAAATTGCATTCGTATAATTCTACCTGTAGTTCTTTCGACAATTGCAGAACCACTTATCATTTGTGTATTGTGGAGTTTGGGCCTGAAAACAATTTCAGAACGATTATCTGTTAAACTTGTAATATCGTATTTGTATAGCTTTGTATTATATGTATTAAATGGAGAAAGAATTTGATTGTCTAATATTGTTACATCATAAATATTCGGCATCAGATATTTCAGCAATGTAGTCATTGCATTTTTATGATGGGGTATGGTTCCAATATTTAATTGGCGTGTCGCTTCAGAAATGTAATTGTCTTTAATATATATATTGCTGTATGTTTCCCCTACATATTCTCGCCTTCCTCTTGATATCGCATACATGGAAGGTATAGCCATCAATGTTATATTTCTTTTATCTGTTTTAAAATAATATCTTAAATAGACATTTGTGTGGATTCCTTTTACTTCTTCTGATACACTTTGTTTGTATTTCAGAACTCGTTGAAGTATTAGCGAGTCTGATGTCGTTTCAGCTTTTGTTCTGTACGGTATAAGACAGAAGACTAAAAGAGATGTTAATATGATTCTTTTAATAATTTCCACTTTGCAAATATACATGTTTTTTTTCAAATCGAGTTATTTCTATATATTATATACTTTTAAATAGGCAATGCCTGTTTTGCCTGTTGTTCAGATTGTTGTCTATTGTAAACATTTGATTTATTTATAGCCTAATAGACGTTGATTGTATGAATTTGATATTAGATAATAGATGTATCTTTGAAAATTACAATATTTATCTTATCAAGATAGATTTATTGATAACTGTAATTAACTTTACAGAAAAATTGCACAAATAATTTTGAAATGTGCAAGTAATGATTTATCTTTGCACAAATTTATTATTTTTGTGCAATGGAAAAAATACCAAGTTTTAATTCGTTTATAGAAAAAAGCATTATTGATAATTGGGATTTAGATGCTTTAACTGATTATCAAGGTGTAACACTTCAATATAAAGATGTTGCAAGAAAAATTGAAAAGTTGCATATAATGTTTGAAAATAGCGGTGTTGTAAAAGGTGACAAAATTGCCATCTGTGGCCGTAATAGTGCAAACTGGGCTGTAGCCTTTATTGCAACACTTACGTATGGAGCTGTTGCTGTTCCTGTTTTGCATGAATTTACACCGGAGCAAGTTTATAATATAGTAAATCATAGTGAAGCAAAACTGCTGTTTGTCGGAGATGTTGTTGCTACAACTATAGATGCAACAAAAATGCCAAGTCTTGAAGGTATAATATATATACCTGATTATTCATTGGTTGTTTCGCGCACAGACAAGTTGACATATGCACGAGAGCATCTAAATGAGTTGTTTGGTAGGAAATATCCTAAGGCATTTAGAAAAAATCATATACATTATTATATTGAACAAAGTCCTGATGAACTTGCTTTGATTAATTACACAAGTGGAACAACGGGTTTCTCGAAGGGTGTTATGTTGCCGTATAGGGCATTATGGGGAAATTTGGATTTCGCAATGAATGCTTTAGGAAAAAATATTTCCAGAGGTTCAAACACTGTAAGTATTTTGCCTATGGCGCATATGTATGGAATGGCTTTTGAGTTTTTGTTTGAATTTTGTCATGGATGCCATATATTCTTCTTGACACGTGTACCTAGTCCTGCGATTATTGCACAAGCATTTAAGGATATAAAACCGGCAATAATTATTGCTGTTCCCTTAGTTGTTGAGAAGATAATAAGAAAAAGAGTCTTTCCTAAGATTCAAAATAATAAGATGCGCTTATTGCTCAACATGCCGGTTATAAGTAAAAAAGTTAAGCAGAGAATATGCGAAGAGGTTTATAATGCCTTTGGTGGTAACCTGTATGAAATAATTGTTGGAGGAGCTGCGTTTAATCAGGAAGTAGAGTCTTTCCTGAAGAGTATAGACTTTCCGATTACCGTTGGTTATGGGGCAACAGAATGTGCTCCGATTATAACATATTCCGATTATCATGATTTTGTCCCGATGTCGTGTGGTAAGGCTGTGATACATATGGAAGTTAAAATTGATAGTCCAGACCCATATAATGTTCCTGGTGAGATTTTGGCCCGTGGAACAAATGTTATGTTAGGATATTATAAAAATGAAGAAGCAACTCACCTGGCTTTGGACTCAGATGGCTGGTATCATACAGGTGATTTAGGCTTAATAGATGCAGACGGTAATGTTTTTATTAAGGGTAGAAGCAAGAATATGCTTTTGGGGGCAAATGGTCAAAATATTTATCCCGAGGAAATCGAGGATAAGCTAAATAGTATGGCAATGGTTGTGGAAAGTCTCGTGATACAGAAAGACGACAAACTTGTTGCATTGGTATATCCTGATTATGAGGAAGCAAGAAATTTAGGCTTTTCGAAAGATGATTTGCAGAATATTATGGAACAGAATATGGCTGAATTGAATCAAGTAATGCCATCTTATTGCAAGATTTCCAAGATAAGACTTCAAGATGAAGAATTTGAAAAGACACCTAAAAAGAGTATAAAAAGATATCTCTATAAAGATATTGATATTTAGAATTTACTTTTCTGAATACGGTTCCTGTATTCATTAATATTGAGATATAAATATTCATCAAGAAAGACGTTGATAACAAATTTGTTATTCAGCCTCTTTCTTGCTTTTTTATAGTAGACTTTATGCTTTTTCTGTTGCAATAAAGAAATTTCTACTGCCCCGCTTCTATGAATGTTCGGTTGATGTATCTCATGTTTGTATTTAAAGGCTCACCCGATAAATAGTGGGGAAAGAAAAAAAATCTTATCTTTGCATCATGGAAAATTCAATGTTAGAGTCTTTGGTAAGCTTCATGCTGCCATCCAA